>JBKJTK010000490.1:0-3794 GCA_046590875.1 Chiayiivirga sp. | reverse complement strand
GTGATCACGACCGCGCGCCGGCACAAGCTCAAGGTGCTGGCCGCACGCAACGGCATCATCGGGGCGCTGCGCGAGGAGCTGATCGATACCTCGAAGGAACCCGCCGCCAACATCAAGGCCCTGCGCCACACGCCGGGCGGGGCCTTCGGGTCCTGCCGCTACAAGCTGAAATCGCTGCAAGAGAGTCGCGAGCAGTACGCGCGGTTGATCGATGTTTTTCGCGCCCATGACGTCCGGTATTTCCTCTATAACGGCGGCAATGACTCGGCCGACACCGCGAACAAGGTCGCGCAAATTGCGAAGACGTTCGATTACCCGCTGACCTGCCTGGGAGTTCCGAAGACGGTCGACAACGACCTCGCCGTGACCGACTGCTGCCCGGGTTTCGGCTCGGCCGCGAAGTACGCAGCGGTGTCGATCCTGGAGGCCAGTCTCGACGTCATCTCGATGTCGGAATCCTCCACCAAGGTGTTCGTGATGGAGGTGATGGGGCGTCATGCCGGCTGGCTCGCTGCCGCCGCCGGACTGGCTCAACGCGGACCGGACCAGGCGCCGCAGATCATCCTCTTCCCCGAGATTCCGTTTGAGCAGGAAAAATTCCTCGCTCGCGTGAAAGAAATCGTGCAGCGCGTGGGTTGGTGCTCGGTGGTGGTGTCGGAAGGCTTGCGCACGCCGGATGGCAAGTTTCTCGCCGAGGCCGGTGGAAAGGATGCGTTCGGGCACGTGCAGCTCGGCGGTGTCGGGCCGCGTCTGGCGCAGTTGGTGAACGAAAAACTCGGGCTGAAGCAGCATTGGGCAGTGCCCGACTACTTGCAACGCTCGGCGCGGCATCTGGCCTCGAAAACCGATGCCGAACACGCTTGGGCCGTGGGCGAAGCCGCCGTCGAATATGCACTTTCGGGCAAGAACGCGGTGATGCCCGTGATCAAGCGCCTTTCCGACGTGCCGTATCGCTGGAAAATCGAAGCCGCGCCCTTGTCGAAGGTCGCCAACCACGAAAAGAAGATGCCGCGCGGCTACATCACCAAGGACGGCTACGGCATCACCGCGGCGTGCCGGAAATATCTGGAACCCTTGATCCGCGGCGAAGACACCCCGCCCTACGGCCGCGACGGCCTGCCGATCTACGTGACGCTCAAGAATGCGGCGGTGGCGAAGAAACTGCCGGCGTACCGGATCGCGGATCGCTGACCTCGGCACGCGGCGCGGCCAGGAAGGGCCGCTCGACCAATCGATACGACAACCACGACACCGCCAGCATCGCGCTGCCCGCGAGCAACCACCAGGCCAGCGGGCCCTCCATCCCGACGCGCTGCGGCAACCGCGTGGCACGCAGTGCTTCCAGCACCGGGTAGTGCCAGAGATACAGGCTATAGCTGATGCGGCCGAGAAACCCGAGCGGCGCTGATTCCAGCAGTGTGCGCAATCCAGGCCCGGCACCGAGTGCCGCACCGGCGATCAGCATGGCGAAGCCCGCGCCGATGACGGTGTAATGCCAGTAGACGCGCGGCTCCTGCAATTCCGCCATCACATCCCCGAGGGGCGCCGTGCTCCACATCATGGCCGCGACAATGGCGACGCCGGCCCAGGCCAGCCCGGCGCCGGATAGCAATTCCCGGCGCAGCACCAGCCACGCCGCAATCATGCCGAACACGAACTGGTCCAACCGCGATGGCAACTGCACAATCCAGCGCGCATACGGCAGCCCGTCCCAGCCCCAGGCCTGCACCACCCAGACGCACCCCAGGCGCACGACCAGCACGAGCAACAGCACCAACGGCAATCCCCACGGCCGCCCGCTGCCGCGCGCAAACAGCAAGGCCAGCAGCGGCAGCGCGACATAGAAATCCCATTCGATCGGCAGCGACCAGTACACCGGGTTGAGGGTCGCGATGCCGTCGAACAGGTTGAAGCTCAGCGTGGCCTGCGCCAGCAGCTCTAAGGCACTGGCGGGCGCAGTGCCCGTCACGATCCAGCCGAGGGCGAACAAGATCGCGAGTTGCACCCACAGCGCCGGCAGCACGCGCCGCGCGCGGCGACGCCAGAATTCGCGCAGCGATGGCCTTGGCAGCGCACGCATCCGCGCCCGCACGAACGGCAGCCCCAGCAGAAAACCCGACAGCACGAAGAACAGGTCGACCCCGAAGTAGCCGCAAATCGCGATCGGGCTAAAGTCGAACACGCCGATGCGCCAGCTTGGCTGACCCGCGAAGTGCCATAGATGCAGGGTCGCGACCATCAGGGCAGCCAGACCCCGAAGTCCCGTTAATGCCCGGATTTGGCCGTCAGGGGCGGACGCGGCGTGGTCAGGTGCAGCAGGCCGCATTGCGGGTCCCGGCTCGGAGTTGCTGCATTCTGCCCAGCCGGTCGGTCGGTGAATACCTCTCGCCGGCCGGCCGGCCCCGGCCGGTGTCGCCGGTCGCAGCTCAGTACGCCAGCGCTTGGCCGCAGGCGACCCCTTTGCCATACTCCGCCCCGGCCTGCGGGCCTGACGTCCCCAGGACGCCCATCGCAGCAGGCCCTCTTGTTCATTTTTTCGGGGATTCTTCATGTTTGAGCAGTACGGCTTGATGCTCGCGCTTGCCTGTGCGGCGCTGGCGATTGGTTACGGCGTGATCACCACGCGCTGGATTCTGGCGCAGCCCGCCGGCAACGAACGCATGCAACAGATCGCCGCCGCGGTACAGGAAGGGGCGGGGGCCTACCTGCGGCGCCAGTACATGACGATCGCCATCGTCGGTGCGGTGCTGTTCCTGGTGATCGGCTTCGTGCCCGCGCTGGGCTGGCCGACCGCGATCGGGTTCCTTATCGGTGCCGTGCTCTCGGGTTTGGCCGGCTTCATCGGAATGTTCGTCTCGGTGCGCGCTAATGTGCGCACCGCGCAGGCCGCGACGCTGGGCCTGAATCCCGCGCTCAACGTCAGCTTCAAGGGCGGCGCAATTACGGGGATGCTCGTGGTTGGACTTGGCCTGCTGGGCGTGACCGGCTACTTCATGTACGTCACTGGCGACGCCGCACCGAGCGCTGAAACGCTCAAGAACGCCTTGCAGCCGATGATCGGGCTCGCGTTCGGTTCGTCGCTGATCTCGATCTTCGCGCGTCTGGGTGGCGGCATCTTCACCAAGGGTGCGGATGTCGGCGCCGACCTCGTGGGCAAGGTCGAAGCCGGCATTCCGGAAGATGACCCGCGAAATCCTGCGGTGATTGCCGACAATGTCGGCGACAACGTCGGGGATTGCGCCGGCATGGCGGCCGACCTGTTCGAGACCTATGCCGTGACCGTGATCGCCGCGATGCTGATCGCCGGCATCGCCTATGCAACTTACGGTTGGAATGGAGTCCTGCTGCCGCTGGTGATGGGCGCCACCTCGATCCTCGCCTCGATCGTCGGCACCTTCTTCGTCAAGGCGCGCGCCGGCGGCAAGATCATGAACGCGCTCTACCGCGGCCTCGGCGTCTCGGGTCTGCTGGCCGCGATCGCGTTCTTCTTCGTGCTCCGAGACATGTTTTCGCCCGAGCTCGCCATGCCGCTGTTCTGGTGCGCGATGATCGGCTTGGGCCTGACGGCGGCGATGGTCTACATCACCGAGCTCTACACCGCGACCGAATATGGCGCGGTTCGGCAGATCGCCAAGGCGTCGGAAACCGGGCATGGCACCAACGTGATCGCCGGCCTCGCAGTGTCGATGAAGTCGACCGCCGCGCCGGTGCTCGCGGTGGCTGCCGCGATCTGGGGCTGCTACGAGATCGCCGGCCTCTACGGCGTGGCGATCGCCGCGGTGTCGATGCTGTCG
>JBKJTK010000478.1:0-3429 GCA_046590875.1 Chiayiivirga sp. | reverse complement strand
TTTGTCAGCCAACGGGCCGAGCGACTGCTCGGTTATCCGCTCGAACGCTGGCTCGAGGAACCCACCTTCTGGCGCGACCACATTCATCCCGAAGACCGGGAACGGACGGTGAATTTTTGCGTCACGGCCACTGCGGAAAAGATGGACCACGAGTTTGAGTATCGGGTGCTGGCGGCGGATGGCCGCGTGGTCTGGTTGCGCGACATCGTCACGGTGCTGGTTGAAAATGATCGGCCCACAAAATTGCGCGGCATCATGGTAGACATCACCGAGCGCAAGCACGCCACTCAACAGATAAGCACATTGTCGAGCGCTATCGAGCAGACCGCCGACAGCGTCATCATCACCGACCACGAAGGCGTGATCGAGTACGTTAATCCGGCCTTCGAAGCCATTACCGGCTTCAGTTCCAACGAGTCGCTGGGGCGCAAGCCAAGCCTGGTGAAATCTGGCCGGCACGACGTGGCCTTCTACCGAAATCTGTGGAATACGATCCTGGGCGGCGAGGTATTTCGGGCCGTGTTCATCAACCGCCGCAAGGACGGGGCGCTTTACCACGAGGAAAAATCCATCACGCCGCTGCGCGACCCGCACGGAACCATTACCCACTTCGTGTCCACTGGCAAGAACATTACCGAACGCATTCACGCCGAGGAGTCGGTCCGCATCAGCGAGGAGCATCTGCGCACCATCATCGAGAGCAATCCCGAGTGCATCAAACTCATCGGTTCTGATGGGCGGCTGATCGAGATGAACGCCGCAGGCCTCGCCATGGTCGAGGCCGATAGCCCGGACCAGGTGATCAACAGGTCCGTGCTCGGTCTGGTGCGCGCCGAGCACCGTGGGGCTTTTCAGGCCCTCACCAAAAGTGTGCTTGAGGGAAACAAGGGACTGCTGGTGTTCGAGATCCAGGGGCTCAAAGGCACGCGGCGCTGGCTGGAGACGCACGCCGTCCCCATGAGCATGCGTACCGGCGAGCCCGTACTGCTCGGAATCACGCGCGACATCACCGAGCGCAAGCACGCCGAGGACAGGCTGAGCTATCTCGCCCACCACGACGAGCTGACCGGGCTGCCCAACCGCGTGCTGTTCAGCGACCGTCTTGAACAGGCCACGATCTCAGCGGACCGACGTGACCGGCTGGTGGGAGTGGTGTTCCTGGACCTGGACCACTTCAAGAACATCAACGACACGCTTGGGCATGAGGCTGGCGACCAGATGCTCAAACAGGTGGCCGAGCGCCTGCTGCTCGTGGTGCGCAGCGGCGACACCGTAGCGCGGCTGTCGGGCGACGAGTTCACGATCGTGCTGGCCGACATGGCGCACGCGGACGACGCCGGACGCGTGGCGCAGAAGATTCTCGACGTCTTCGCGCGGCCGTTTCGCATCGCCGGTCGCGATCTGTTCATGGGCGCAAGCCTTGGCATCACGATATTCCCGTTGGACACGCGCCGCGTGGGAGAGCTGCTGAGCAACGCCGATATCGCCATGTACCGGGCCAAGGGCGCCGGGCGTAACACCTACCGGTTCTATGCTGTGGAGATGACCACCAAGGCCACAGAGGCATTGGCGCTGGGAAACGATTTGCGCCAAGGGCTCGAACACGGCGAATTCATCCTGCTCTACCAGCCGATCGTGGACGCTGGCGGCAACATCCTGGGCGCCGAGGCGTTGCTGCGCTGGCAGCACGGTCAGCGCGGGCTGATTCCGCCGGCGCAATTCATTCCGCTGGCGGAGGAGACCGGTTTGATCTTGCCGATCGGCGACTGGGTGCTGCGCCAAGCCTGTGCCCAGGCGCACGCCTGGCGCAAGCCCAATGGCGCGTTGTTTCATATGGCGGTGAATGTTTCGCCACGCCAGTTCATGCATAGCGGCCTGGCGCAGACCGTCGAGACGATCCTGGGAGAGACCGGGCTCAACCCGCGTGCCCTCGCTATCGAGATCACGGAGAGCGTCCTGATGCAGCAGGAAACGCTGACACAGCAATCGTTCAATCAACTCGGCGGACTTGGCGTCTCTTTCTCGATTGACGACTTCGGCACCGGTTACTCGAGCCTTTCCTATCTAAAGCGTTTCCCGATCGACAACCTCAAGATCGATCAGTCCTTCATCCGGGACGTCACCACCGACGCGGACGATGCCGCGATCGTGAAGGCCATCATCAGCATGGCGCATAGTCTCGGCATCAAGACCATCGCCGAAGGTGTGGAAACCCGGGAGCAGTGGGAGTTTTTGCTGGAACACGGCATCGACATGATGCAGGGCTATTATTTCAGTCGCCCCATCCTGCCGGAGGCGTTCGCGGCGCTGCTCGATACTGGCAAACCCCTGCCCCGGTAACGATCCGGAAAATGGCCAAAATCAGAGATTCCCTGGGAGTTCTGCTTGCGCTTCGCCCTGCGCTTCGATGGGCTTCGCCGCTGCTCTCAACGTTACGTCCTTTGCAGCGCATGCCGGCAGACCCGAAGTGCGGCGCACAGGATGTGCGGCGTTTTTCGCGGTCAGGATGGCGGGTAGCGGGGGTCACAGGTTCGATCCCTGCATCGCCCACCACTTACGCATCACCCTGCTACGCAGGGGCAACGCGTTCAAGTGGTGTTCGGCGAGTTCGGCCGGCCGGTCGGCAGCACAGGTAGTCGGTTTCGCGTTGGTCTGGCAGTAGCGACCGCGCCCGTGGATGTCGTTTTCGCGACCGAATTGCGTATTCAGCAAGCAGTGGGTGATCGGCGGCGGCGCGCGCGCCCGATAGGACCTCACTATCGCATCGAAGAAATGACGTTGATCCGACCTCGGGACCGAGCGCTGATGACCATCCAGACCCCAACCTGCGCCCCAGGATCAGCGGCACAACGCGCACCATGGCGCAGCTTCGTGCTGATCGCTGGCATGCACCTGCCGGCAGCCGGCGGTGCGCAAGCCGGAACCCCGCCCGACACCATCTACACCGATGGTTTTGAGCAAAGCTGTGGCCTCGCCAGCTACAGCGAGGGCTTCGCGCAGCCCGATGGCGCGGGCTGGCCGACACCCTGGGTTGCGGTGGGCGGTGTCGCGCTGGCCGACATCCAGACTGGTCGCGCGCGCCTGCGACCGATCGCCAGCAACTACTCGGTCGCGCGCATGCGGGGATCGGTGGGTATGCGCGATGTCGAAGTGCGTTTCAGCTTCACTCTGGAACACGAGCCCACGCAAGGCGTCGGCTTCGGCGTACGCCAAAACGGCGGTTACCTCACCCAGACCGTTCCGATGGGTCAGGGTTACGCGGTGTTTCTGGAGGGTTCGTTCCGTGGTCTTGCGGGCATCGGACTGTGGAAGGAAGAAAACGGCATCGAATCGCAACTCGCGCATAGCCCGCCGAGTGTCGCGGGACCGAGTGCCGGCATAACCTATCGCGTGCGCTTCCGCACCCATCAGCTCAACGCCACCAGCACG
>JBKJTK010000366.1:0-6444 GCA_046590875.1 Chiayiivirga sp. | reverse complement strand
TTCCGCCCGGCCTTCGGCGCGTCGCGCGCCCAAGGTGAGCCGCCCGCCCGACGGGGTATGCCGGATCGCGTTGCCGAGCAGGTTGTCGAACACCCGATCCATCGCATCCTCATCCAGACCCAGCGCGGGAAGGTCCGCTTCCAGCTCCAGGTCCAGCACCAGTCCCGCGCTCTCGACCACGGGTGCGAAGCGTTTACGGACTCGTTGCAGAAGTTCGGCCACATCGCTCGGTTTGCGCGTAATGGTGTAGGTTTGGGCGTACAGCCGCGACAGGTCGAGCAGGGCGGAGATCAAACTGATCAGGCGCCGCATTTCTTCTTCCAGCGTCGTCACCAGCTCGGCCTCGCGCGAATCCGGCGGAAACGCCAGCTTGCCTTCGAGCAATCCCAACGCCATGCGCATGCCGGTGATCGGCGTGCGCAGCTCATGCGATGCGCGCAACACGAAGTCGGTACGCATACGCTCGAACTGACGCGCGGCGGTGACGTCGCGCAGTACCAGGATCAGCCCCAGGCGGGCGGCATCGGAGAATGGTCGCAGCGTCCAGCACAACACGTGCTGCGCATCGCCAGTGCCGATCTTGATGTCGGCGGTATCGACCAGCACCGCATCAGGCTGCGCGATCAACTTCTGAATCGCGCGAGCAAGCGACGGGAAATCCGCGACTTCTTCCATCCGGCGCCCGAGCGTAAGTTCCTGCGTGAGCCCGAGCTGAGCGCTCGCGACCGGGTTGATGCGTTCGATCTCGCCCTGTTCGTCGAAAATCATCAGCCCGACGTCGATATTTGCCACGACCTGATCCATGCGCAGGCTTTCGGCCACGATGCGGTCCAGGTTCATGGCGTGGAAACGCGCCAGCGCCGCGGCCATATCGTCGAAACGCTCGGCGACAAGATCGGCCTCGGCCAAACCGGTGCGTCCCACACGCACCTCGAAATCGCCGGCCGCCACGCGAGCGGCGGCCTCGGCCAGACGTTCCATCGGCGCGCTTAGGCGTTCTGCCAGGCGCAACGTCGTGAGTACCCCGATCAGCAGGGTGAAAACCCCCAGCAGGCCGAGCGCCAGCGCCAGACGATCGGATTGGCGCCGGATGTGAGTACCGCGCCCCAGCATCGACTCTTCGTGATGTTGGTAATAATCCAGCGTTGCCGCGCGCACTGATTCGAATCCCGCAACCACCTGCGGCGTGATGCGCGAGGTAGGAAGGGTCTCAGGCGGGGTGACGGCGGCGGTCGCCGAGGATGTCGGCATCGATGTCGTGGTCTCTCCGATGGCGTCGACCAGATCTATCACCGCGGTTTCGATGCGCGTGATCAGCGCGGTGTTGACGCGGTCCGATGGCCCCAGCGTGCGCGCTTGTCGCAACAATGAGAGCGCTTCGCGCTCAAAGGGCGGCAACAGTCGCGTCACGTTGCCGTCGCCATCGACCAGACGTTTCGCGACCACCAACTGCTGCGCGCTGATCAGCATTCGCAAGCGCGAGGCCAGATCGATTGCTTTGAAATCGACCTCCACCATGCGTTCGCTGGTAACGGCGAGGCCGAGCGCCGTCAGCAGGCCGAGACCCAGGCCGAGTGTCGCCAGCGCGAGCACCGCGCTGTATCCGAGTATCAGCCAGGTTCGCAGCCGCATGACGCCAATCGCCTCGCGTTGTCGTTCCGGGTGGGCCACCGAACCCTAGCGGGAACCGCGGCCTGCATCATCTACAGCTGCGACGAGAAGATGGAGGCGAGGTGTTCGAGCGCACGTTCGCTGCGCGGACGTTGCTGCCATTGCTCCAGCGTCACCCGGCGGGATTTTTCCAGATCGGCTTCGAATACATCGCTCACGTGTTCGGCAAAGGCGCTGTCGTAGACATTGAGATTGGCCTCGTCGTTGAGCCTGAAGGAACGGTTGTCAAAGTTGGTCGAACCCACCGAGACCAGCACCCGGTCCACGATCAACATCTTGACGTGAAACATGGTCGGTTCGTATTCGTGGATCAAGGCACCGGCTTCGAGCAATTCGCCCCAGGCCGAACGCGAGGCCTTGCGCACCAACTCCACGTCCATGTGTTCGCCTGGCACGATGATCCGTACCTTCACCCCGCGTTCGAGCGCATTGATGATCACCTTGCGCATCAGCGTATCTGGCACGAAATACGCGGCCGACAGGTCGATCGACTTCTCGGCCGCCGCAATCGAGAGCAGGTACATCAGCTGCATGCTGTCGCCGCCGCCGCTGGGCGAACTGGTGAAAACCTGCGCGTCGGCGTCGCCCAGTTTGGTCAGCGCGGGAAAATACTCCTCACCCTGCAAAACCTTTCCGGTGAGCTTGATCCAGTTGTCGAGAAAGGCGGCCTGCATTTGCGCCACGGCCGGCCCTTCGATCTGGTAGTGCGAGTCGCGCCAGGCTTCCTTGTTCTCGGCATTTCCCAGCCACTGGTCGGCGATGCCAACGCCACCGGTGAAGCCAGTTTTCCCATCCACCACCAGCAACTTGCGGTGAGTGCGGTTGTTGACGCGGCCGAGGTTGTACCACTTCAAGGGATGGTAAAGCTGGATCTCGACCCCGGCTTCGCGCAACTCCTCAAGCATCGCTTCCTCGATCTTCTGGCTACCGGCCCAGTCGATCAGGACGTGCACCTTGACCCCGGCGCGTGCGCGCGCTTTCAGCGCCTCGGAGAAACGTTTTCCGATGTCGCCTGACCAGTAAATATAGGTTTCCAAATTGATGGTGCGCTGCGCGCCCTCGATCGCCGCCAGCATCGCCGGAAAAATTTCGTCGCCGTTCTCCAGATTGACGACCCGATTGCCGCCGATCAACGCCGGCCCGAGCAGGGTGCCGATCTCGCGTCGAAATTGCGGATCGTCGACGGTGTAACGATGCACGATCTCGTGATCGATGCGCTTCTCCGAGCCCTTGAAATTCATCAGCAGGAGGATGGTGACGGCCGCGACGGCGGCGCCGATCAGGAGATAGACGATCATGCGAACTTTGCTCCGTGGTTTGCGCGCGGTCATGACGGTTCCTGGCGAATCGGTAGCAGGGTGATGCGACCATCGGTTTCCAGCCAGGCGCAGGCGATGTCGCCGCGCTTGCGAATGCCGCTGCGGCGCATGGCTTCATCGAAATCTGCCGGACTGATGCATTCGCGCTTCAACTGCGCGTCGAGCACCTCGCCGTCACGCGCCAGCAACACCGGCTCGCCTTCGATCAGTGTTTGCAGACGGGCATTGCGCGAAGTGATCCAGCCGAACGCGTAGTGCAAGGCGAGCAACGTGGCCGCGAGGATCAGGCCGCCGATCAGGGACACGTCGTCACCGATCAGCGAGTTCTGCACCGAGCTGCCGAGCAGCACCTGCAGGATCATGTCGAACGGCGTGAACTGCCCGATCGAACGCTTGCCGCACAATCGCACCAGCAGCAACAGCACGCCATACACGACGACGGCGCGCAGTACGAATTCCCACCAGGGAAGTCCAGGTTCGAGCACGTCGCGCTCCTTTTCGTGCATTGGCGGCGTCTCGGACCGGACACCCGCCAACGACCGGGATGTCCGGACGTGAGGGACCGGGTGCAGGGAGTGTGCCAGTACCGGCGCAGCAGCGCAGGACGCGCGCAGCAGCAATGATCGTGCATTGGAGACCGCCGCCGATCCCGCCCTTTGTCCCGGTTATCGCACGATCGGCGATGCCGGGCCGTGCATTTGGCAACGCCACGCCGCCTCCCTTTCTCCCCGACGGGTGAAGGGGACGACGTTACAACTCGTATTGCTTGCGCTTGCGGTAAAGCGTCGAGGCGTCGATGCCGAGCGTGCTCGCGGCCAGCTCCAGGGTGGGGCTGTTCGCCATTACCGCCACGATGTGAGCGCGTTCCAATGCTTCCAGCGTGACCTCGGAACCGACCCGGGCCGCACCGGTGACGCTGCTGCCCTCTTGCGTGATCGACAGCTGCGCGGCCCCGACCTCGCTCCCCGGGCACAGGATGACGGCGCGTTCGATCACATTGCGCAGCTCGCGGATGTTGCCGGGCCAGGCATAAGCGCGGATCGCTGCCTGCGCGTCGGCCGTAAAGCCGCGCGCCGGACGCCGGTAGTTGGAGGCAAAACCGAGCAGGGCGCGTTCGGCCAGCGGCAGCAGATCCTCGCGACGCTCACGCAGTGAAGGCAGCCGCAAGGTGATGACGTTGATGCGATAGAGCAGGTCCTGGCGGAAGGTGCCCTCGGCCACCATTGCGGCCAGATCGCGGTTGGTGGCGGCGATGATGCGTACATCGGCGCGGCGCTGGGCGGGATCGCCGACGCGCTCGTATTCCTTGTCCTGCGCGAAACGCAACAATTTGGGTTGCAGCGCGAGCGGAAAATCGCCGATCTCATCCAGGAACAGGGTGCCCCCGTCGGCCTGCGCGACGCGCCCCAGAGTGCTCTCGCTGGCACCGGTGAAGGCGCCTTTGCTATGGCCGAACAACTCGTTTTCCAGCAGATCGGCCGACAGCGAGGGACAGTTGACAGTGACGAAGGTGCCCTGCTTGCGCTGACTCCAGGCGTGGATTGCGCGTGCCATCACGCCCTTGCCGGTACCGCTCTCGCCCAGCAGCAGCACCGAGGCATCGGTGTCGGCAACGCGACGTGCCTCGTCCAGCACCTGCGCCATGTCGGGCGTGGACGAACCCAGGTCATCGGGTGCAAAGGCATTGCGCTCGCCTTCCAGGGCCTCGACCCGGGCCTCCAGTCGACGTGCTTCAGTTTGCTTGGCGGCGGCGAAGCGCAGTTGCTCGGGTGAGCAGGGCTTGACCAGATAATCCGAGGCCCCGGCGCGCATTGCATCGACCGCGGTATCGATGGAGGAATGCGCTGTCGCGATCACGACTCGCATCCAGGGAGCCGCGCTCTTGAGCCGGGGCAGCAGCTCGATGCCGGATTCGTCGCCGATGCTCAAATCCAGAAAACACACATCGAACACTTCGCGCTCCAGCGCGGCCAAGGCCTGGGCACCGGACTGGGCGGTAGTAACGCGATAGCTCGCGTCTTCCAGGCAATAGCGGAACGTGCGCAGGATCGGCGCCTCATCGTCCACCAACAATATCCGTGCGCCGGGGTGCGTGGGTTCGCGCTCGCTCATGGTGCCTGCCTCAAAGAGTCCGGCAGCGAATGTACGCTGGATGCTTGCAAATTGCCTGACTGCAACCCCACTGGCTTGCACATCGCCGCCTGCCTTTCGTGACTGTTTTCCATCAACTCATTGTTTTGACGCAATTTAAATTCTCAATGTGGCGTGGCACGGGACTTGAAGGGGTACATGCAGCCGGTGGGCAGGACCTGTCCAGCGTCGCCAACTATCAACTCAGGAGAATTCCCATGCTGCACTACGCCCTCATCTTCTTCGTCGTGGCCCTCGTCGCCGCCGTTCTGGGTTTTGGTGGCCTCGCCGGTGCCGCCGCAGGCATCGCGAAAATCCTGTTCGTCGTGTTCTTGATCCTGTTCGTCGCGTCCCTGGTCATGGGCCGTCGGACCCGGGTTTGACCGCATCTGTCCGAACCAGTCGCGGGCTCATCCGCGCAATGCTTGATATCAACCACTGCGCTGTCAGGAGATTCACCATGAAACTACCTACTCCCTCTACGCTTGCCCTTCCGCTCGGCAACGTCCTCGGCATTGCCCTCATCATGGGCATGACCCCGGCGTTGGCGGCCGACAAGACCTTGGAGCAATCGATCGTCGAAGCCCGTCTTGAAGGCCAGATCGGTACCGCGATCCTGCTCAACCGCCACCTGAATCCGTTCGAGATCGGCATCGATGTCGAAGGCGACACCGCGATCCTGACCGGTACCGTCGACGAATCGCTTGACAAGGATTTGGCCGAGCGCGTCGCGATGAACGCCAAGGGCATCGCCAAGGTCGACAACCGTATCGCCGTGGACGCCGCGGCCAAGATGCGCGAGCGGGGCATGGACAACGACCGTGATTTCGACGAAGCCGTCGAAGATGCGAGCACCACCGCTTCGGTAAAGTCGCGCCTGCTCTGGAACGACACCACCGACGGCCTCGACATCGAAGTCGACACCATGAATCGTCGCGTCACCCTGACTGGCGATGCCAGCACCCAGGCCGAGAAGGATCTGGCGACGCGTTTGGCGTTAGGCACCGACGGCGTGCGCAGCGTCGACAACAAGATTATCGTCAAGCCCTCGACCTCGCCAAATCCGGCCAACGCCGACGAGCGCATCAGCGACAGCTGGATCACCGCCAAGGTGAAGTCCTCGTTGCTGGTGTCCAAGAACGTCGACGGTCTCGACCTCACGGTCGAAACCATGGATGGTGTGGTGACGCTGGGCGGCGGTGCGAGTTCGACCGCCGAACGTGATCTCGCGGTGGAAATCGCGAAAGACGTGAAGGGCGTGAAAAGCGTCAGCGCCACCAGCGTGAAGATCGGCGTCTGAGACTCGCATCGCGACATTCTTTTC
>JBKJTK010000269.1:0-2957 GCA_046590875.1 Chiayiivirga sp. | reverse complement strand
GCAACAGCAAAGTGGATCCCGGCTTTCGCCGGGATGACGGTCCGAAGTCTGCCCGGCGCCTGGAGCTGCTCAGCCCTTGGATTTGGACCTGGTCTTGGGCTGCAACATCGTCCCGGTGCACTTCTTGGCACCGCACAGGCAAGCCCAGATCTGCTTCAACCGCTTGGTGTGCGGCTCGTCCAGGGTGATGCCGTAGTCGTAGGTCAGCTCCTCGCCAGCGCGAATGGCGCGGCGCGACTCGATGACGACCTTGTCTTTCTCGGCAATGCCGTCGCGATTCACGATCAGCATCGGTTCGCAGTTCGGGTCGCAGCTGTGATTGATCCAGCGCGCGATGTTGCCGGCCACATTCGCATCGATCACGTAGTCGTCGTTGAGGGTGAACAGGAAGGTGTGACCGCTCTCCAGGGTGTCGCCGTAGGTGTCATCGGCCTCGGCGTGACGCAAGCGGCGACCGCGGTATTCGACCAGTTCGGTGTCGGGGGCGATGTCGGCGACGGCGAACACGCCGTTGCCGTGGATGGGGGAGCGACGCAGGGCGATCTTGCGGGGCATGGGAAGGGAAGAAGCCTTTTCTTCGACAGGTGGCGAACAGACGTGGGGTTGTGACCGGGTGCACGCGACGTGCACACCGGGACGGGGGCGTGAAGATTACACTCCGGGAATGAGTCCCGTCGCGCGCAACGCCTTGCGATTCGTCCTGCTGGTCTCGGCCTACCTCGGCGGCGCCTGGGTTGCACTGTGGTTCGTGCACGGTCCGGCACAGATCACGCTTATCTGGCCGCCGACCGGCGTGGTGTTCGCGGCCCTGATCTTGTACGGCTTGCGCTGGTGGCCGTTCGTGGTGGTGGCGGTATTGCTGACGCACTGGCTGATGGCACCGGTGCCCGCGCTTTTCCTGCCGTATTCGGTAGCGAGCAACGTCGTGGGCGGACTGGTCGGCGTCGGCTACGTGCTGCGCTTTCGCTCCCTGGCGGCCGAGAAGTACACGCTCGACAGCGGCTTCAGCCTGTTGCTGGGCGGCGTAATCATGGTCGTGACGAGCGCGCTGATCGGCACGCTGGGGATGGTGCACGCGGGGATGGTGACCCAGGCCGACGCCGTAGCCGCCGCGATACGCTGGGCGATGGGCGACCTGTTCGGGATCATCACCATTGCCCCGGCGGTGATCCTGGCCGCACGAGGCTGGCGTTTCGGCGTGCCAGGGCACCCGTCCTTCGTTTACGGCAGTGGCCTGGAAAAGGCGATGTGGGTGCTTGCTGTCACGGTCTCGCTGGGTTTGATCGGGTTGGCCACGCAGTACAGTCGCGCCTACGCCCTGGGGCTGGCCAGCTTGCCGCTCGGCTTGCTGTTGTGGAGCGCATTGCGCTTCGAACCCCTGTTCACCGCCTGCGCCAACGTCGCATTCGCGTTGCTGGTCGCCACCGTCGCGGGCCTGGGACTGGCCGGCTTCACCGCGCCGACCGGCATCACCGACAGCGCGGTGTTGATTACCTATATGTGCGTGATCGCACTCACGCCGCAAGTGCTGTCGGCCGCTGCACACGAAACCCGCGTGGGCGCGCTTCGACTGATGCATCGCGCCCGCACCGACGCGCTCACCGGGCTGCCGAACCGGGTCGCGTTCGAGGAGAGCGTGCGCTCACTGGCGACGCGCGCCGGCGGCGAAGCCATGGCGCTGGCGCATTTCGATCTCGACCAGTTCAAGCTCATCAACGACACCCTCAGCCACCAGGTCGGCGACGAACTGGTCCGCGCCCTGGCCGGCGCCCTGCAATCACGCCTCGGCCCACACGACCTGATCGCGCGCACCGGCGGCGACGAATTCGCGGTCCTGCTGCGTCATTGTCCTGCTGCCGAAGCGGAGTCTCGCGCGCAGCGCCTGCGCGATGCGATCGCCGAGTTCCGTTTTGCATCCGGCGGCCAGGTCGCGGCGACGACCGCGAGCGTGGGACTGGTGACCTTTATCGCCGGCGAATCCGATTTTTCAAAGCTGCTGGCGAACGCGGATACGGCGTGTTTTGCGGCCAAGGAGCGCGGCGGCAACCGGATCGAAACAGTCTCGCCCGGTCGAAGCACGGCGGTGGAAGAACGCTCGGCCGCAATGCGCTGGGCGATGCGTCTGAACGAGGCGCTGGAACAGGACCGCTTCGAGTTGTTTTGCCAAAGTATTTCCCCTCTGCAACAACTCGACGGGCACGAGCGCCATTTCGAAATCCTGCTGCGCCTGCGCGATGCTGATACCGGACAACTGCTACCGCCGGGCCAGTTCATCCCCGCCGCCGAACGCTTCGGGCTGGGCATGAAGCTCGACAGCCACGTCGTCGACCGCACCCTGCGCTGGTTCGAACGCAACCCGGAAGCCGCCGCGCGCGTCGGTCAGTGCAGCATCAACCTGTGCGCAGCGTCGGTCGACGACGAACGCTTTCTGACCTTCCTGCAAAGGCGGCTGGAGAAAAGTTCGCTGCGGCCCGAACGCCTGTGCTTCGAGCTCACCGAAACCAGCGCCCTGCGCGATCTCGCGCGCGCGCAGAATTTCATCCAGGCGGTGCGCGCCTTCGGCTGCAAATTCGCGCTCGACGATTTCGGCACCGGCTTTTGTTCGTTCGGCTACCTCAGATCACTCGACGTCGACTATTTCAAGATCGACGGCAGCTTCGTGCGCGAAGTGGAAACCTCGCCGCTGGCGCTGGCGATCGTACGCTCGATCGCCGACATCGGTCGCGTGATGAACAAGGAAACGATCGCCGAATGCGCCGAGTCCGAAGCAATCCGCGTGCGCCTGATCGAGCTCGGCGTTGACTACGCGCAAGGCTACGCGGTGGATGAGCCTACGCCGATTGAGCGCTATTTCGATCTGAAGCGACCGCCGTCGTCTCCCGCGATCTAGGGGAGGTCTGATGTCATCCCAGCCCTTCGACAGGCTCAGGACAGGCCGGCCTGTCCTGAGCCTGTCG
>JBKJTK010000200.1:0-4440 GCA_046590875.1 Chiayiivirga sp. | reverse complement strand
CGGCAACACCCGCGTCATCTGCCGCAGCGGCGATCCGCTCGATCTCGACGACCTCGCCGTCGTCGACCCGCACGCCGCCAAAGCGATCGTGATCCTCGCGCCGGAGATCGAGAATCCCGATATCTACGTGATCAAGTCGGTGCTGGCGATCACCAACAATCCGGACCGTCGTGGCGGCCGTTATCACATCGTCGCCGAGATCCGTGATGCGCGGAACGAGGAAGCCGCCGCGCTGGTCGGCGGCGACGAGGCGCTATTCGTGCGCGGCGAAGACCTGATCGCGCGCCTCACCGCGCAGACCTGTCGCCAGTCGGGCCTCAGCGTCGTCTACACCGAACTGCTGGATTTCGATGGCGCGGAGATCTACCTGCGCGAAGAGCCGGCGCTGATCGGCAGGACGTACCGCGAGGCGCTCAGTGCCTACGAACAATCCGCCGTAATGGGCCTGCTGCGTGCCGACGGCAGCGTGCTGATCAACCCGCCGATGCAGACCCGGATCGGGCACGGCGACCAGTTGGTCGCGATCAGCGAGGACGACGACACCCTGCTGCTCTCAAGTGCATCTCCACCCGCTGCCGATACCAGTCGCATCGTCGAAGCGCAGCCCTGGGTGGCCGCGCCGGAACGCACGTTGCTGCTGGGCGGCACCGACAAGGCCGAGGCGATCGTTCGCGAACTGGAAAACTACGTCGCGGCAGATTCGCAAGTGCACCTGGTGAGTCCCGACGATGTGGCGCATGGGCCGCTGCTGGCATTGAACACGCAACTTAAGCGCCAGCGTCTCACGCTCCAGGTCGGCGATATCACCCGCCGCGCGACCCTGGATGCGCTCGACATTCCCGCGTTCGATCACGTCATCCTGCTCAGCGACACGCGCCTGCCGATGCAGGAGGCCGATGCTCAGACGCTGATCTGCCTGCTGCATCTGCGCAACATCGCCAGCGCCAGCGGCAAGCGAATCAACATTGTCAGCGAGATGATGGATCTGCGTAACCGCGCGCTGGCGCAGGTCGCGCAAGCCGACGATTTCATCGTCAGCGACAAGCTCGTGAGTCTGATGTTGTCGCAACTCGCCGAGAACCGGCATTTGCACGCGATCTTTCGCGAACTTTTCGGCTCGGAAGGCTCGGAGATCTATCTGCGCCCGGCGTCGCAGTATTTGCAAGGCGAGGCCGAAATCGATTTCCACACCGTGGTAGAAGCGGCCGCGCGCCGCGGTGAAACCGCGATTGGCTATCGCGACGCCAGCTGCGCGGAGCTTGCCGCCGAAGGCTACGGCGTGCGAGTCAATCCTCGCAAATCGGCGGTGCGCCGTTATGCGGCCGGCGATCAGCTGATCGTGCTGGCAGAAGCCTGAGCAGTTGCCGTGATCGCATGACCACACATGAGGCGCACGATGGCCGTTCGTCGTCGCGGGACCACCCGGTCGCGCATTGGGTGTTCGGATACGGCTCATTGATCTACAAGGCTGACTTCACTTTCATCGAGCGTCGCCGCGCGTACATCCACGGCTGGGCGCGGCGTTTCTGGCAAGGCTCGCACGATCACCGCGGCACGCCGCAGGCGCCCGGTCGCGTGGTCACCCTGGTGGGGTCGGCCGGCGCCGACTGCGTCGGGGTTGCATATCTCGTGAGCGCGGAAGTGTTTGGTCACCTGGATCATCGCGAGAAGAACGGCTACGCCCGCGTGCAGGCGTCGTTCGCGTTCGACGACGGGTCCCGCGCCGAGGGGACCGTGTACCTGGCGCAGGAAGGCAACGAGGCCTTCCTGGGCCCGGCGCCGGAAGCCGATATCGCGCGCCACATAGCGCGCGCGCAGGGGCCGAGCGGTTCCAACCGCGACTATTTGCTGCAACTAGCGGCCGCGCTGCGCGAGCTGGGTGCCGATGATCCGCATGTGTTCGAGATCGAGCGGCAGTTGCTCGCTCTGAAGTAACTCCGGATCGGGAGGTGTGCCGGTGTTTTTAGCTCCTCCCCCTGCTTGCAGGGGGATGCTGGGAGGTGTTTCTTGAGGCGCTCAATCGTCCTGGCGCGGACGATAGCTGCCACTCTTCTCGGTCGTGGACTTGGTTCCGGGCTTGGAAGGGGGTGTCGAGGGAGGGCGATCGGCGACGGGCGCGTCGGCGGCGTGTTCGTCGCGCAAGTGCGCGTCGAGCAAGCGCGACCAGCTGCGATCGAGCTGCGCGTATTCGTCGGCGCAGCGCTCGGCGCGCGCCTCCGGCAACTCCCAATCCTCGATCAGATACTGGCTGTTCTCCGGATCGCTGCCGTAGGCCCAGCAAACGAGATTGAAGTAGCGCTGCTTGTCGAGCGAATGCTCGTCCGAGTAGTCGTCGTCGCCTGCCGCTGCATCTTCCTCGGTGTAGTAGCTGGCCGCAGCGCCCAACACCGAACCGGAATCATCGGCTTCAATCAACATCCAGGCGGACAACTGGTCGACCGCATCTTCCTCGCGCCCCGTGACCGGGATCTCGAGCACGTCCACCAGCGCGTGCCCGGCTTCATGCAGCACGACCGCGATATAGGCGCCGGCCAAGGCGTCAGCGGTGTCGTCCTCGGACTCGAACTGGCCTTCAAGGGTCTCGGACATGCTCTGCATCAGCTCCAGGCACATCAGGATTTCGTGCGCTTCCGGGTCGTAGTAGGCATTGGCTTCGCCACATTCGGCGTACAACAGCCCGATGTCACGCGGCAATACAAAGATTTCGTTGAGCGCTTCGGCCAGGGTCTGCAGGGTGCCGCTGTTCTGCATTTCGCGCGCTTCGTCGCGCCATTCGGCCGACTCGACGCGCGGAGCTTCGACGACGAAACGGCCATGCATCGGCGCCGGCTTGGCCTCCGCCGGGTGTGGCCACAGCGGCAGGAACATCACGAGCAAAAGCGACGACAGCAGACGCATGACGGAGCTTCCAAGGGACGATAGAGGCGCAGCATAGCGAATCCCGCAGCATCGGGAAGGCAGGTGACGCCAAGTCACATTTCAACTGCCCGTTGCGCTCTCGCTGCTGTCCGTGCCGACGGCGGGCAGTTCATTGGCCTGGATGCTGGAGCTGTTCGGCAAGGGTTACCAGCATCTGCCGCTGTCGAACTGAAAGACACACGTTTCGGCTGCCATTCGCGATTCGAAACTTGTAGCCCGGGTAGAGCGAAGCGAAACCCGGGAGCGACTCGAATCGAGGTTCCGTTCCCGGGTGCACTGCGCGAACCCAGGCTACGTGCTGAAGCAAGGGAACAGGGATCGATGGCGGATGCCAAAGCATCCGCCATCGACGCGCCACGTCTTGCCCTCAGGCGCTCTCGGTTTCGTACCTTCGCGCCATTCGGGCGTCCTGCCCTCAGGCGCTCTCGGTTCCGTACCTTCGCGCCATTCGGGCGTCCTGCCCTCAGTTGCAGACCGACTGATAGATGCACGCCACCCATTCCGGATGATCGATGAATGGATTGCGGTTGCCCTGGTAGGTCTGGATCACTTCGTTGCGCATCAGTTCGGCGCTGTCGACGGGGTCCTGCTGGTGCCACTGAATCAGCGTGGCGAGTTTGCCCATGTAGGCGACGGACGCGTTGCTGCCGCTCCCCGCGATCAGCGACATCGTGTCGGTGAGACGCAAGTCGGGTTCGGCGAAGCCGCTGACGCCGTGGGTGCCGCCTTCGTAACGAAGATCCATGTAGAACATCGCGCGCGCGACGTTGCCCTTCACGCCATTCCAGACCTGGAACACGCTGGCATTGGACCAGTTCGAATTGCCCGGGTAGACGCCGCTGCCGCCGCCGCGACCGTTGTAGGCCAGGGTCGTGTACTCGGTGCAACCGCTGGCGCAATTATCGTAGGGCTTGTTGCTTCGCGTGCTGTTGTAGGCGATGTCGGAGGCCATCAGCATGTGCACGTCCGTGTATGGGTAATTGCTCGGTCCATCGCTCGGGAAGCCCAGCGAGTTCGGCCAGGTGTGCTCGCGGTTGTAGAAGGTGTTGCCGCCCGGGGACTTGGTGTAGGGCGTGTTCTTGTAGATGTCGAGGATGCGACCGCTGTTGAGCGGGTCCTGGTCCGCAACGTTGAGCACGTCCCAGGTATCGGTGGTGGTCGCGGTATACGGAATCTTGACGCTGTCGTCGATGATTGGATGCAGCGAGCTGCGCAATGCGGCCGCGGTGCTCGTGTTCACGCCCGCGTAGTAGCCGGTCTGCGCACCGGTCGTGGTGAAACTCACGCTCGCGTTTGCGGCCATCGTCTGAATCGTGCCGTCCTGGTCGCGGACATTGGCGGCGATCACCGTCAGGGTGCAGGTCTCCAGCGCTCCGAAGTCGGTGTCCGGATTCAAGCTGAAATTGACCGGCCCGTTGCTGACCACCGCGGTGTGTGACCCCGTCGCGTTGCAGCTCAGCGTGAACCAGCCCGGCGAGAGCGTCACCGCCTCGCTGAACGGCACCGTGATATTGCTGTTGA
>JBKJTK010000071.1:0-2610 GCA_046590875.1 Chiayiivirga sp. | reverse complement strand
TTCGCGGCCTGGACAGTGGAAGGGCGAACAGCGGACCAATTGCTTCTTTGCGACATCGGCGGCCGCACGCGCTCCTGGCTCATGAGCCAAGCGCACCCCTCGGGTACGCGCCTGTACTTCGGCTCCGCCGTGGTGCCGCTGCGCGATAGCTCGGGCCGCGCGCGCCTGGGTTTGCTGTTCGGCGCGTTGCTGGGTTTCCACAGGCTCTATTCGCGCGTGTTGTTGCGCGCAGCGGTGCAGCGCCTGCGCCGTCGATGCGGGGGTTAGCCCCAATACTGTTCGGTTAAGCATCCCGAAACCCGTTATCGAAGGGCGCAGCCTTGAAGTTTCGGGCTGTTGTGGTTCGATACCTCACCACGAACGGCTAAAGTGAATAGGATTGGGCTTAGCCCGCGCCGCCCCGGCGCGTCCGCTTGCGACCCGTTCGCCGCCGGAAGGCGTCGGAATATTCACTGTGGACCGACATGGATGTTCGTTGTCCTCCGGATCGCGAATGCACTAGCAAGGACGGACCGACGTCGGTCCTCGCCACTGTTGCAAAAACAGCCGTAGACTGGCGCTCGGCAACGTCCTAGGGGAAGCGGCGCGTATGTCCATCCTTCCGGTTCCATCGAGTACGCCGCAGGCCTTCGATGAAGATGCCTGGGACGATCTGCTCAACTACATCGAGGAACGCCGGGTCATCCCGATCATCGGGCCCGACCTGCTGCGTGTAAGCACGTCGAGCGGGCCGCGCCCGCTGTACGAATGGCTGGCGGAGAAATTGGCCGTTCGACTGTCGGTGGACGTGGCCGGGTTGCCGCGACCGCTCACGCTCAATGACGTGCTGTGCTGTTACCTGGGTCAACGTGGACGACGCGAAGAAGCCTATACGCGCCTGCGTTCAATCATGCGCGAGGTTGAGTTCGAGCCGCCTTTGGCGCTGCGGCAACTGGCGCAGATCACCGATTTCGATCTGTACGTCACTACCACCTTCGACCCGCTGCTCGAGCAGGCGATCAATCTCGAGCGTCATGGTGGCCAGCCACACGCCGAGGTGATTGCCTACGCGCCAAACCGCGTGGCCGACCTGCCAGTCGAGCGCAGCCAACTGCAGCGCACGGTGGTGTACCACCTGCTCGGCCGGCTTTCGGCCTCGCCGACCTACGTGGTGTCCGACGAGGACATGCTGGAATTCATCTGTGCGCTGCAGTCCGAGCACCTCACTCCCGAGAAGCTGTTCCATGAACTGGAACACAGCCATCTGTTGTTGATCGGCAGCGATTTCTCGAACTGGCTGGCACGGCTGTTCCTGCGCATGGCCAAACGCCGTCGCCTGTCGGATCCGCGCGATGAGAGCGAGGTCTTCGCCGACGATCACACCATGCAGGACGGACGGCTGGTGTCATTCCTGCAGCAGGTCAGCGTGCGCACCCGGGTCTACAGCGGCGCAGAGGCCTTCGTTTCCGAACTGCATGGCCGCTGGAGCGCTCGCCAGCGCCCGAAGCTGTCCGCCGTGGGTGCCGCGCCGCAGCGCTTCCTGCCGCCGGCGCGCGAGATGCCCGAGAACGCAATCTTCATCAGCTACGCGCGCGAAGACCTGCCAACCGTACAGCGACTGAAGGCGGGGCTGGACGCCGCCGGCCTGACTACCTGGTTCGACCTAGACCGGCTCGAAGGCGGCGACGACTACGACCGCAAGATCCGCGCCAACATCGGCCGTTGCAGCTTCTTCGTGCCGATCATCTCGGCGACCACGCAGCGCCGCCACGAAGCCTACTTTCGCCGCGAATGGAGTTACGCGGTCGACCGTGCGCGCAACATCGCCGAAGGTGCCGTGTTCATCCTCCCGGTGTGCATCGATGACACGCCGGAATCCGAAGCGCTGGTGCCCGAGCAGTTCAAGTCCGTGCATATCGTCCGCCTGACGGGTGGCGACCCCACTCCGGAGTTCCTGCACCGGCTGCAGGAATTGTTCAGTGGGAGGCACGCATGAACGCGGACGTTCCAGGCAGCCTCTCGGCCGTCGCCATCGATCCGGAAAATCCGTGGCTCGGCCTGTTCTCGTACTCTGAAGAGACCCGCGCGTTTTTCCACGGCCGTGACGAAGAAACGGCGGAGCTCGCCCGCCGCGTGCAGCGCAAGCTGCTCACCGTTTTGTTTGGTCAATCGGGACTGGGCAAGACCTCGCTGCTTCGCGCCGGCCTGGTGCCGCGACTGCGCGACGAGGCTTACTGTCCGGTCTACGTGCGGATCGATTACGCACCCGATTCGCCTTCGCCAGCCGATCAGATCAAGCAGGCGATCTTCAGGGCTTCATCCGCCGCTGGAGCCTGGACCCGGCCGGGCAGCGCGATCGCGGGCGAGACGCTGTGGGAATTCATGCACCATCGCGGCGACCTGTTGCGCGACGCCGCCGGTCGCACGCTGCTGCCGCTGCTGATCTTCGACCAGTTCGAGGAGATCTTCACCCTCGCCCAGGCCGACGACCGCGGGCGCATGCGCGCCAAGGAATTCCTCGATGAACTGGCCGACCTGGTCGAGAACCGGCCTCCCGCGGCGTTGGAGGCGCGACTGGAGCACGACGACACCGCCGCCGCGGATTTTGATTTCGCGCGCGCCGACTACCGC
>JBKJTK010000385.1:0-3088 GCA_046590875.1 Chiayiivirga sp. | reverse complement strand
GGCCGGGCGTAACGAAGGCGTCCCCGTGCAGCACCCGAATCCGCGCAGCGGTTTCCGCCCTCGCTGACTGGCACGATCCGAAGCGCTACGCGGGTTCCGCCCGACCGAAGCACGCTCGCCACCTGCGTGCTTGCGCTGCTTGCGCGCCCGCCCTACGCTCGCGCGGTTCGCCTCCGGGGAGAGGCTGGGGAAATCGCATGACTCATATTCTGTTCGGCCTGTTCGGCCTCGCCTCGCTGATCGGCCTCGCCTGGCTGTTTTCCAACAACAAGCGCGCGGTCGATTGGAAACTGGTAATCACCGGCGTGGCGCTGCAGATCGCGTTCGCGACCCTGGTCCTGATCGTGCCGGGGGGTAAAGAAGTCTTCGATTGGCTGAGCAAGGGCTTCGTCGCGGTGCTCGGCTTCGTGGGTGCCGGTTCGAGTTTCATCTTCGGCAGCCTGATGGACACCTCGAAATTCGGCTTCATCTTCGCCTTCCAGGTGTTGCCGACGATCATCTTCTTCGCCGCCCTGATGGGCGTGCTGTATCACCTCAACGTGATGCAGGCGGTGGTGCGGGCGATGGCCTGGGCGATCACCAAGGTAATGAGGGTCTCCGGTGCAGAAACCACCTCGGTCTGCGCCAGCGTCTTCATCGGCCAGACCGAAGCCCCGCTGACGGTGCGTCCCTACATTTCAAAGATGACCGAGTCCGAACTGATCACCATGATGATCGGCGGCATGGCGCATATCGCCGGCGGCGTGCTGGCCGCGTATGTCGGCATGCTGGGCGGCGGCGACGTTGAGCAGATGGAGTTCTACGCCAAGCACCTGCTCGCGGCCTCGATCATGGCGGCACCGGCCACGCTCGTCATCGCTAAAATTCTCATTCCCGAAACCGGCGAGCCGCTGACCCGCGGCACGGTGAAGATGGAAGTCGAGAAGACCGCCAGCAATGTGATCGATGCCGCGGCGGGCGGCGCGGCTGACGGCCTGCGCCTGGCGTTGAACATCGGCGCGATGCTGCTCGCCTTCATTGCATTGATCGCGATGTTGAATGCACCGCTGACCTGGATCGGCGACGTCACCGGACTTGCGAATGCACTCGGCCGTCCGACCGACATCGCCAATCTTCTCGGCCTGCTGCTGGCGCCGCTGGCCTGGGTGATCGGCGTGCCATGGTCGGATGCCACCGTCGTCGGCGGCCTGATCGGACAGAAAGTGGTGATCAACGAATTCGTTGCCTACCTGCAACTGGCCGACATCGTGAACTGCAAGACCGCCGGCGTGGCACTGACCAACCAGGGCATGCTGATCGCGACCTATGCGCTGTGCGGCTTCGCGAACTTCAGTTCCATCGCGATACAAATCGGCGGTATTGGCGGGCTGGCGCCGGAGCGTCGCAGTGATCTGGCACGCTTCGGTCTGCGTGCAGTGCTGGGCGGCTCGATCGCGACTTTCATGACTGCCACCATCGCCGGGGTGATCTACATGTTGCAAACCTCCGGCGAAGCCGCCGCGACCGTGGCTTGCGCCGTGACGCCGTGACGTCATGACCGACGTCGTCGTCGTCGGTTCCTACAACCACGACCACGTCTGGCGCACGCCGCAGTTCCCGGTGCCGGGCGAAACCCGGCTCGGCACCTTCTTCAGCGGCCCCGGCGGGAAGGGGTTCAACCAGGCCGTCGCAGCCGCACGCCAAGGTGTGCGTACCGCTTTCGTCGGGGCGCTGGGCGCGGATACGATCGGCGACGCCGCGCTCGCGCTCGCTGCACGCGAGGGTATCGAGGCACGCGTCGAACGCCATACCGATGCTGCCACCGGCACGGCCGCGATCTTGCTCGACGGCAGCGGCCAGAATTTGATTGTGGTGGGGCCCGGCGCGAATGGGTTGCTGTCGGTCGCGCACATCGAGGCCCAGGCCAACCTGATCGGCACCGCGCGCGTGCTGATTACCCAGCACGAGGTAAATCCGGCCGCGACCCGACGCGCACTGGAACTGGCCCGCGCCGCCGGCACCCTCACCCTGCACAACCCGGCACCGCCGATTCCTGACGAGGATGGAGAATTCCTCGACCGCATTGATATCCTGACTCCGAACGAAACTGAATTTGCGCATCTGCTGGCTCGCTGCGCCCACGCGCCCGTCAGCGCCAACGAGCTGGTGTCGTTTCAGGACACGCAACTGCATGCGCTCTGCCGCAAGCTTGGTGTGCCGACCGTGGTGCTGACCTTGGGCGCGCGCGGTGTTTTCGTCTCGCACGATGACGACGACGCGCATGGCGACGTTGAGGCGTTCTATCGAATCCCCGCTGAAGCGGTGACGCCGCTCGACACCACCGGCGCCGGCGATGCCTTCAGCGGTGCGCTCGCCGCTGCGCTGGGCTTCGCGCGCGAGCGCCCTTTCCGCGACGCGGTGCGGCATGCGAACCGTGTAGCGGGGCTTTCGATCGAGTCCCACGGCGCCGCGTCGGCGATGCCTTCGCGCGCCGCGGTGCGATCGCGTTTCGGCGACGCATGATCGCCGCGGTGCGCGACGATGACAGCCATCGTTCTTCGGGATCGCCGGACGCTGTTCGATGCAACGCCGTCGTCTGCTGAAAGCCGCCCTCGGGGGCAGTGCCCTTGCGGTCGCGGTCGCAGGCGCGGGCGCCGCCATTGACCCAAGCGCTGCTTCGTTTCGAATCGCATCCGGAACGCGCGGCACTGGCGCCACATTTCGCTTACGGCGCGCTCGCCAAGGAGACTACCGGCGCGCCCACCTGATGCATCTGGCCGACCACGCGCGCGAAATTGTTCGCGGATAGGCCGCTATTCACTCGCGCGCGTACTGCTTGAGTAGCGTCGACCAACTGCGATCCAGCTGCGCGTATTCCTCTGCGCACCCTTCAGCACGTGTCTCGGGCAAGCCGGCGTCTGCAATCAAACCCGCGTGCGCGTCGGGATCGCTGCCGTAGACCCAGCACACCATGTTGAAATAACGCTGCTGATCGAGCGAGTGTGTATCGGCGAAGTCGCCCTCGGCCAGGTCATATTTTTCGCTCGCGAGCGAGAAGCTGGCGGCGGCGTCGAGCACGGCCGTGTTTCCTGCTTCTTCGCCGATCAAC
>JBKJTK010000468.1:0-6666 GCA_046590875.1 Chiayiivirga sp. | reverse complement strand
AGCCCATCCGGCCGCGCGCCGCGCGAGTGTTGGCCGCGCTGGCCGTGCTGTTCGCGGCGGCCTTGCTCGTGGATCGCATCGCTACCACTCGCAGCGGCGTTCAATCGCTGCCCAGTGCCGCGATCGCCGACATCGCCGCGCCCCCGGCCCACGATCCGTGGCTGCGCTTCTGGCTGCCGGCCTGGGGCCATGATGCCGTGGCGAAGCGACTGTGCGCTGTCGACGCACCCATTGGGCAGCCCGTGGCGCTGCATGGCGATCTCGCCACTGCGCTTCACTTCGGTCAGGGCGTTGCCGTCGCGCTGCATTGTGCGGCCGCGCGTGAGGTCCGCCTCGGTGGCGCGGCGGCGCGGCAGATTGTCGGCGTGCCGCGCGATGTGGCCGCGTCGCTGCGCATTGATGGCCGCGCGACGGCGTGGGGTTATGTCCTGATCGAACCCGCGGCGGTTTTGCATCCGCGGCAAGGCCAGCGCGTGTTGCCGCACACGCGTTATTTGATGGACGACTACCTCCTGCTCCAGCGCCGACCGCGCCACGGCCGGGACGCCTCGCCGTCCATCGCTTTGACCTATGAATGCCATGCGGGGGATCTGCTGGTCGCGACCAATCTGCTGCCGCTGCTGAATGCGCCGTTCGAGTTGCGGGCACAGGATTCGACCCACAGGGAGGTGGGGAGTGGCTTTGCACTCCCTGCGGTCGCTGACAGGCGTAGGGAACGCCTGCAGCCGCAGCAGGTTCCCGTTGCGGAGACGATCGCAAGCCGCTATTTCGAATGCCCGGCCAACGGTCGTTTCGCATTCGAGCTGGTGACGCTCGATCCGAGCGCCGCCGATGTGTTCGTGTTGCGGCGCAAAGCTTTGGAACACAAACGCTGAGGCGTGCCACTGGCGTTCCTTACGCCAGTCGTCGACCGCCGGGAGTGCAAAGCCACTCCCCACATCCCTGTGGGTCGGCCGCGGGCGATCCCTACGCCCGTCGCCACTCCCCGCATCCCTGTGGGTCGTCAACGCTCGCCGAGTCGCTCGCGCAGATAGGCTGATCGTGATTCCGGCGTGCGCTGCAGCAGTTCGCGTCGCAGTTCCTCGCGTTGGGCGGGGGCCAACCGGCGCGCCAGTTCGCGCAGGCGCTGGCGATCTTCCGGTACGAACGCGCGCAACATTTCCAGCGTCGCAGGCCGTTCCTCCGGCGGTACGAAGGCGAAGGCACGGCGGCCGACATCGGCGGTTTCGCGCGCGCGCGCGCCGAGCAAGAAGGCGCGGCGTTCGGCCGGCGACATGCGCTCGAATTCCTGCCGCAGATGGCGCCGTTGTTCCGGCGGCAGGCCGCGGAAGTGCTGGAACTCACGCTTGAGCCGCGCCTGCTCCTCCGGCGGCAATTGCTGGAAGGCCTCGAAACGCTCCCGCACGCGGGCGCGCTGCGCCGGAGGCATGGCCTCCCATGCGCCGATACGCGCCTGAAACTGGTGGCGTTCGTCCGGACTGAGCTTCAGCCAGGCACGCGCGTTGTCGCGCAGACGCTGCTGCTGCTCAGGTGGCAACCGATCCCAACTCTCTGCCCAGGACGCGAGCAGCTGCTGCTCCGGCACCGGCAGTTGCGTCCAGGCGATCGCGGAGTCGGCGGCGTTCGCGCTCCCATGCAACAGCAGGGCATCGAGGAGCACGAACAGCACTATCAAGCGCAGCGCTTTAGCCATCCTGATCCCCCGCCGCAGGATTTCCGTTGGCGTCAGCCTTCTCCAGCCAGGCGTAGAACTCCAGTTCCTCCAGCAAGGCGTAGCGATCGGCATCGGCCAGCAGTTCGAAATCGGGGGTTGCGACTGGCGTGGGCGCCAGCGTCCGCGGCGCCACTTCCTGCGCTAGCGGTCGCACCGGCGGCTGCGAGTGCGGAACACCCGGCAACAGACCGCGCCACATCACCAGCGCCAGTCCCGCCGTGACCGCCGCCGCGCCCAGCCACCGCTGCAGGCCGCGCGAGCGCGGTGCCGGATCGAGACTGTCGAGCGCTGCGTGGCGGGCGCGGGTCAGGCGGGACAGGGTGGCACCGTCGAGGTCTTGCGCCGAGCGCTCCAACAGGGCGCGGCTGCGCAACACCCAGTTATGCGCTCCCTCGGCTTGTCCGCTGCCAGCGGTGGTACGCGGATCGTTAGTGCTCATGGTTGGCCTCCAGCCGTGCGCGCAATCGTTGCAGCGCACGAAACAAATGGGTTTTCACACTGCCCTCGGACAGTTCCATGACGCTCGCGGTCTGCGCCACGTCCAGACCTTCCCACACCCGCAGCAGGAACGCCTGCCTCTGACGCGCTGGCAACGCGCGCAAGGCGGCCTCCAGCGCGTGCATGGCTTCTCCGTCTGCCAACCGCGCCAGCGGTCCGGGCTCCGCTGGATCAGGCAGGCGTGCAATCGGGTCGTCACCCTCGTCCTCCTCGTCGCGCGGCGAGAACCACGTCATCCAACGCGAGCGCACCCCGCGACGACGGTGGAAATCGGTCAGGCGGCTGTCCAGCACGCGCCAGAAGAGCAGTGGCCACTCAGGCTGGGGCTTGCGATCGTAGTTGCGAACGAAGCCGAACATCGCGTCCTGAACCATTTCCAGTGCGTCGTCGCGCGAACGACAGGACAGCTCGGCCACGCGCAGCGCCCGACGTTCCACGTCGCGCAGGAAGCGGTCCAGGGCCAGCCGCAGGCTACGGGGTTCGTCGGTATCGTCGAGCGGCATCAAAACAGGCGGGGAAAGCAGGCAGTCGGCCCTCATTCTACGTTCGTCACGCGGCACATCTGTCTGTCAGTAACGCACTCCCGAATGGGGGGTTGACAGGCGACGGCGGGGCGCTCTCCCAAGCAGGACGGGCGTTCCACGGGATTCGGGTTGTACACAGTGTGACGGCGGGGCCTGAGGCGCGGGCGCCTTTACTGGGCAAATCCCGGTTCTGGGGAGAAAAATAATTGTATCTATTTGATTAAATTGCTTTATTACAACTTGGTGAAAATTTCGCCAACCCGCCGCCAAAGCCTTTGCGGTGGGGCTTGCGGCGCTTTCGTACGTACCTCATCCACACACTTATCCACAGAAATTGTGGATAACGGTGAATCTTGATCCATAGCAACACGTTAGCTTGGATTCATCAACGATGGCTCACCAAGATCGCGCAACTTGCGATTGACATTTTTCACACTCGATTTCAGCCCGGGGGTGACGGTCGCGCAGGGCTAAACTCAACCCATGTCTTTTACCCAATCCACCGTGCTGCGGCTGGCCTTGCCGCTGCCGCTGGCGCAGTTGTTCGACTATCTGCCGCCGCCTGGCACGGACCCGACGCCCGACTGGGTCGGCCGGCGCGCGCGGGTACCGTTCGGGAATAAACAACTGGTCGGGATCGTCGCCGAGATCGGCCCGCCCGCATTCGAAGGTTCGGCACTTAAGCCCGTTGTTACCCTGCTGGACTGTGCCTCACTGTTTGGGCCGGAACTCTGGCAAACCTTGCACTGGGCCGCGGGCTATTACCAGCGCCCACTGGGCGAGGTGCTGAACACGGCGTTGCCCGGACCGCTGCGACTTGGCTTGCCTTTACCCGAAACCCGGGGTTCGGCCTGGCACCTGACCGAAACCGGCGCGACGGCGCGACCGGGACTGCGTGCCGGCAGCCGGCCCCGCGCGCTGGCTGAGCATTTGACGCAGGGCGAGCAAGACGAAGACAGCCTGGAACGCAACCACCCCGGCTGGCGCATCGCAATGCGGGCACTGGCCAAGCGCGGTTATGCCCAGCGCGTCCTGCGTGCCCGCTCCGCGTGTTCCGCACCGATCCACGCCGCGCCCGTGCTGAATGCGGCGCAGCGCTCGGCCGCAGAGACGGCGATCGCCGCGCTGGGCCGCTTCCAGCCGCTGCTGCTGGATGGCGTCACGGGTAGCGGCAAGACCGAGGTCTATCTGGCCGCGATCGCGGCCTGTCTTGCGCAGGGCAAGCAGGCGTTAGTGTTGGTGCCGGAGATCGGCCTCACCCCGCAGGCACTACGGCGCTACGGCGAACGCCTGCCGGTGCCGGTGCATGCCTTGCATTCGGGCCTGGGCGAAGGTGATCGCGCCCGCGCCTGGACCGCGATGGCGCGCGGCGAGGCCCGGGTGCTGATCGGCACGCGCTCGGCCGTGTTCACGCCGCTGCCGGAAGCCGGTTTGATCATCGTGGATGAGGAACACGACGCCTCCTACAAGCAACAGGAAGGTTTCCGTTACCACGCCCGCGATCTGGCCCTGATGCGCGGAAAGGCCCTCGAAGTGCCGGTGCTGCTGGGTAGCGCGACTCCGGCGCTGGAATCGCTGCATCACGCGCGCAGTGGTCGTTACATCCACCTGCGACTCGGTGCGCGCGCAGGCCCGGCCAAGCCGCCGGCGTTTCATCTGCTGGACGTGCGTAGCCTGCCCTTGCAGCACGGATTGTCGCGGCCGCTGATCTCTGCGCTTCGCGAGTGCCTCGCGCGTGGGGAACAAGCGCTGGTGTTCCGCAACCGCCGCGGCTACGCCCCTTGCTTGCTCTGTCACGACTGCGGCTGGAGTGCGCAATGCAAACGCTGCGATGCCGCGATGACGTTGCACGGTCGCGCACGGCTGATTTGCCATCACTGCGGCGCACGCCAGTCCGTACCTCTCGCGTGTCCCGAGTGTGACGGACTCGGTCTGGTGCCGCAGGGTGCCGGCACCGAACGGCTCGAACAGGCCCTGGCAGAAGCGTTCCCCGACACGCCGTTGATCCGTGTCGACCGCGAAACCACGCAGCATCGCGATGCACTCGATCAGCATTTCGCGACCCTCGGTGACCAGCCCGGCATTCTGGTCGGCACCCAGATGCTGGCCAAGGGCCACGACTTGCCGAATCTCACTCTGGTCGCGATCGCCAGCATCGACGACGGCCTGTTCAGCGCCGACTTTCGGGCGGCGGAGAGGCTGGCGCAACTACTGGTGCAAGTCGCCGGCCGCGCCGGGCGCGCCACGCGGCCGGGCCAAGTCTGGCTGCAGACCCATCATCCCGAACACCCACTGTTGCAGACGCTGTTGCGCGGCGGTTATCACGCCTTCGCCGAAGCCGCGCTCGTCGAACGCGAAGCGGCCGGCTTTCCGCCCTTTGCGCATCTGGCCTTGCTGCGCGCCGAATCCAACGAAGAGGCGCCGCTCAACGCCTTCCTGCACGCCGCACATGCGCTTGCACGTAATGAAAGCGGCGTGGACGTGCATGCGCCGATGCCGGCACCGATGCCATTGCGCGCCGGCAGGCGTCGCGCGCAAATACTGCTCGGCGCGGTCCGGCGCGCAGCGCTGCAGGCGTTGTTGCGCGGCTGGGTGCCGCAGCTTCACGCATTGCGTGAAGCCCGCAAGGTGCGCTGGTCGATCGACATCGATCCCGTTGATCTCTATTGATGCAGTCCGGAATTTTCTGACGCAAGGAATCGTGGTGAACGACGCAGTCCTGCCTCACATCGTGGTCGTCGGCGGCGGGTTCGCCGGACTCTGGGCGACCCGCGCACTGGCGAAGGCGCCGGTGCGCATCACGCTCGTGGATCGTTGCAATCACCATCTCTTCCAGCCATTGCTTTACCAGGTCGCGACTGCCGGCTTGTCGGCGCCCGATATCGCCGCACCTTTGCGCCACATCCTGCGTCGCCAGCGCAACGTCGAGGTTCGGCTGGCGGAGGTGTGCGAGATCGATGTCACTGAGCACGCGGTGCGGCTCCTCGACAGCGAGGCGCTGGTCTACGACACCCTGGTGCTGGCTAGTGGTGCCACGCACACCTGGTTCGGCCACGACGATTGGGCCCCGCACGCGCCGGGACTGAAGACGCTCGATGACGCGATGCATATCCGTCGCCGTCTGCTGTTGGCGTTCGAGCGCGCCGAGGCCGAAGCGGATCCGATCGCGCGCGCCGCGTGGCTGCATTTCGCGATCGTTGGCGGTGGCCCTACCGGTGTGGAACTCGCCGGCACCCTGGCAGAGATCGCGCGTCACACGTTGAAGGATGAATTTCGCCGCATCGACCCGGCCGCCGCGCGCGTCCGTCTCATCGAAGCCGGACCACGCATTCTGGCGGCGTTTCCGGAATCGTTGTCGCGTTACGCGCGCGACCAACTCGAACGTCTCGGGGTGGAAGTCGTCACCGGCTCCGCTGTTAGGGCGATTGACGCCGACGGCTACCAGCTCGGCGAGCAGTACGAAGCGGCACGCACCGTCCTGTGGGCCGCGGGCGTGGCGGCGTCACCACTGGCGAAAGCCCTCGGCGTGCCGCTGGATCGCGCAGGCCGCGTCATCGTGCAAACCGATTTGACGGTTGCTGACCATCCGGAAATCTTCGTGGCTGGCGACCTGGCTGCGTTGCAACAGGATGGTCGCCCCGTTCCCGGCGTCGCGCCCGCTGCCAAGCAGATGGGAGCGCATGTCGCGATGGCCATTCGCGAGCGTATCGCGGGCCGCGCGGTGCCGGCATTCCGTTACCGCAACTACGGCAACCTTGCCACCATCGGCCGCATGTCAGCAGTGGTCGACCTCGGCCGCGTGCGTTTCGCCGGCGTGCTTGCATGGTGGTTCTGGCTGGTCATGCACGTGTTCTTCCTGATTGGCTTCCGCAACCGCTTGGTTGTGTTGCTCAACTGGACCTGGGCTTACTGGAGTTACCAGCGCGCGGC
>JBKJTK010000242.1:0-8256 GCA_046590875.1 Chiayiivirga sp. | reverse complement strand
GTCCTTGACCGCGCGCAACTGGCCGAGTCCCGCCGCGCCCGCGCCGGGCCAGTAGCCGTCGATCCGATCGAGCATCAGCAGCATGCCGTGCGCCAGCTTCGGACGGGATGTCGCGATGACATCGTCTGAGGTAGCGCTAAGATCGATCCGCAGATTGCTGTCGCGTTCGAGCAGTTCGCGCTGCTCCGCCTCGGTCCGCAGGCCTGCCTGATTGACCAGGGCGGCGGGCGGGAAAAATCCGAACACGGTCGTCAGTCGGTAGATCTCGCGCGCGCCGAGCCGGCAACGCACCGCGAAACTTTCGATGATCATGCCGCCGGTGGCCGAGACCTCGGTCAGTTCCACTTCGGTGGTAAGCGTGCCGGCATCGGCATGCACTTCGGCGAGCAAGTGACCTTCGCCATCGAGATTTCGAAAACCCAGTTCCCCGGATTCCGTCAGTGCCGATCCGACATAGCTCGACAGCCAGCCGCAAGGTTGCAGCGCGGCTTCGAGCAGCACCGCAAACGGCATGGTGCGGCAACCGTTGTGATCGAAATACCAGGCATCGCCGGGCACGTCGTATTCGACCACCACGCGCGCGCCGGCTTTCATCACGCCGATCGGTCCATCGATCTTCGCGATGCGACTCATGAACAGATAGGGCGGCGCGGGCAAGCGGGCAACGCGCTGCGTGCCGTCGAAGCGGCGATACATCGGACCGAAGGCATCCGATGGCCGGCCGATTGCGCAGGCGAGCAGACTCTTCTGATCGAACTTGAACCCGTCGATCACCGCGACAGCGCGCGTGTCGCGATCCGCTTCAGCGAGGAGTGTCCGCATGGATGGTAGTGGCCGATGGGCAGGAGCCCAAGTGTCGCGGAGGCCATGGATGGCCGAGAGCGGCCAATCGGGAACGAGTTGCAGCCCAACGCGGCGGGCATGGAATGCTTTCAATCCATCGACCGTGCACAGCAGATCGGCGTAGATGGTGGGCACCGGACCGGCGATCAGTTCCTCGACGAAGACTTCGGTCACCAGGAGGCGCGAGCGCGGCGTGACCTGGCCGCGGCATTGCAGCTGATAGGGGATTTCCGGCACCGGCTGGAAGCGCCACCCGTCACGTTCCAGGCTGTGGCCCTGTGCGATCAGGTAAACCGCCAGCGCCTGCAGGCAACCATCGAACATCAACGTTCCGGGCATGCACGGATCGTTCTTGAAATGGCCGTCGAAAAACCAATGCTGCGGGTCGATGTCTAGCTCCGCGCGCAAATAGCCGCGACCCCACGGCCCGCCCGTGCTGACCAGTTCGGTGACGCGATCGAGCAGCAGCATGCGATCGCCGGGTAGGTTCGGCGTCCGGGTGTGAGTCTGCAAGCGCTCGAATCCCGTGCCGAAGCAGCCGAAGCCATCGCCTGACGCCAAGGCTTCGAGCTGATGGCGTTCCAGTCGCGCGGGGACGCGGGCGACGCTCGGCGGATCGAGCCGCGGGGCTGCGACGATCTCTTGTTGTTCTGCGGTCCACAGGCTCCCCGCGGAGTCGGCCAGTTCGGCGTCGGTGAAGAAACCAGCCTGGCCCTTCTTCACCGAAAGCTGCCGGCGGGCGCCGTTCGTGCCCTCGTAGTGGAAGAACATCAGCCGCACATCGCCCTGCACCGCGTGGCCATCGAGTTCGATTTCGAAGTGCAGCGTGTCGCCGACCTGCGGCAGATCGCCGTGATAAGTCAGCTCGCAACCGAGCAGGCGATAGACGCGCTCGCCCCGATTCAGGCGATCGACACCCAGGTACGAGATCAGCATCAGGTCGGCTTGTCCCGCCTCGATCAGCACGCCGGGCGACAGGTATCCGTGATGCAGATACGCGCTGTCATCACCGATGTCGGTCTCGGTCCAGATCACGCCCTTGCCCATGCTGCCGGGCTCGGCGCGTAAGCCGGTGACGCGGTCGGCGAGCAGCAGCGGCGGCCGCGGCATCCGCACTTGCCGAACAAAATGGTCCTGTCCGGCGAACTCGGGGCCGAACAATTCCGATATGCGACCGTCGGCGTGGATCTCGAGTTGTTGCCGGTTGAAGCGCGGACCGGTGGGCGCGCGATTGACCGTGGGATTGTCATTCGCATCGCGCGCCGCAATAGCCGGCGCCATCGAAGCCGGAACGACCGCCGTGTCAACGTGTAGCGATTTGGCTTCGACCGCTTTCAACGCGGGTGCGCGCGCTATCGGATCCGGTGCGCGAGTCATCGGCATCATGGCGACCGCTGTCGATGCCGCGCGCGCGCCGGCCTGCATCAGCATTTGCAGCGACGTGTGGCGACCCGACAGGTAGCGCTGGTGTATCTGTGCCTGCTGCTCGACAAACGCGCGTTGCGTTTGCGCCAGTCGGCTCATCTGCGCCTGATACAGCGCCGGTACGGACAGGCCGGATAGCGGCACCGCGAACGGCCTCGCTGGACGCCGCGTCGTGCCCTCCGGGATCGACCTGGGGATCGACGCTGAAGCCGGAAAATGAAGATCGGCCGGTTGGTCTAGCACCGACGGCAGCGTCGGTGCTGGAGCCATCACTTGCGTTGTCGTGTTGATTACTTCAGCGATCGAAGTGCGCGGCGGAACCACGATGTTCGGCGGATGTGCGGCGATGCGTTGCATGCGCCGCCCGGACGCTGTCGTGCTGCCAACTGACGCGCGTACGAATATTTCGTGGCGCAGGGGTACGCCTGCTGCGATCAAGGCCGCGATCGCGCCTAGGGTGGCGTCGAATCCTTGTCCTTTGCGATCCAGGCTGACGACCAGCGCCTGACGATCGCCGAGGATGTCGCGGATGGCGCGGCTGTAGGTGCCGCGCGGCCCGTGCTCGACAAACACGCGCACGTCATCGTCCCAAGCGGCGAGCACCGCGGGGCGCAGGTCGAGTGTGCGGTCGGCTTGCTGCAGGATCGCCTGCGCGCAGGTTTCACTATCCGGGGTATAGGCGCGGCCGAACGCGTTCGAATACACGCGACCCGTCGGAACCGTCGTGGGTCGGCGATGCAGTTGCAGCCACGCCGCGGCGACTTCGTCCACTTCCGGCACGTGCACCGCCAAGGGATAGATCAATCGCAGGCAGCGGCCTTCGCCGATACGCGCTACGACGGTGGCGCAGCCCGCTTCGTCGCCGGCGATCAGGCAATCCCGTTCGCCGTGGATGATCGCGATATGCACGCGTCCAACATCCGCGACGGCCGCCTGCACCTCGGCCAGCGGCGCAAGCACGGTCCAGCTGGCCCAGCGCACCGGTTGCTTCCAGACCCGCGCGACGGCCGCGAACTCGCCGCCGAGTTCGTGCGTCATCAGGCCGGAGCGCTCCATGTCCGCCATCAGTGCATCGGGGTCGCCCCACGTGCCCGATGCAATCAACGCGTTGGTTTCGCCCGAGGAATAGCCGAGCCAGGCATCGGCGGTGAGGCCGAGCACGCCCTGCGTCAATTCCAGATGCAATTGCGACAGCGCCGATGCGCCCCAGAGTTGTTGCAGTGCGCTCGGCTGTCGGCTTTGATCCGCGAACGCCCACGTCAGTGCACCCGGCAGCCGCGCGCTGCGTTCGGCCAGACGATCCAGCAACGACGGAAACTGCTGCAACAGTTCGCGACCCATGCCGTGATAAGACGCGCCGGCACCGGCAAACACGAAGGCCAACTCGCCGCCGATCGGACGGTCGCGAAAATGCACGCCGGCGCCAGCGGGTGTGCCGCGTTGCAGGTGCGACAAGGCGCGCGCACATACGCTGTCGAAGTTCGCGTCGTCGCTGACCAACACCAGACGCGCGACTCCCTCGAGACTTTCGCTTCGGGCTTGCAGCGCGGCGATGACCGCGGCCTTGTTGGCGCCCGCAAAACAATGCAGTCGCGCGCTGCCTGCGGTCAGGGATACTCGCTGCGACATTACTGCCGAAAGGCGCAACGCGTCGCCATCGGCCAGTCTTACCTCCATCTGTTTCGCCGTCGCCTCCATACCGGGTTCGCCGTCGAGACCGCAACGGTGCTGCAGGCACAACGCAGCGGCGGCCACATGCACCAAGCCGCTGGCGGCGAAGGCGGTACCGACGCGTGGCGCGAGGTCGAGAGCGTTCATTGCATCGCCCAGCGTCAAGCCGATGGCTTGTGCTGCGGTGCCGCTGTCCAAGTCGAATTGCGCATAGATGCGATCGCCGTCGCGTTGCGCATCGGCGAGCCGCTTGATCACCAGACTGATCGCGGCATCGCCGGGTACGTGCGCGCTCGCACACCGATGCACCGGCTCGCAACTGAAATCCACCGCACCCACCAGGGCAGCGTCGAGTTCGCCGCGCGCCAGGGCGCGTGCGGCAATGCGCAACGCGACCAGCCCCGAGGCCGCGCCCGCCTGCACGGTGAACGCGGGTCCAGCAAAATCGAATTGCGAGCTCAACCGGTTGGCCGGAATGTTCGGCATGGTGCCGATGACCGCCGCCGATTCCAGCGCAGGTACGACCGCGTCACGCGCGATCTGCAACCGCGCCTCGTCCGCACTCTCGTTCGCCAGTCGCCAGCGCATGCCATAACGCGCCACTTCCGGATCCGGCTCCATGCCGATGAAGACGCCGGTGCGCTCGCGCGGCAGGGCACTGGTCTCCGCCAAGGCCTCGCGGCTGGTGTGCAGGATCGCGAGTTGTTGCGGCAGCGTTTGTGCCAGGTCACGCGGCGGGAAACGCAGGCCCGCCAGGTCGAGCTCGAAATCCGCCATCCGGCCTTCGCCGTGGGCGTCGAGCAAGTGGCGCCCGGAAAACAGCGCCTCACAAAATTCGTCGCGGTTGCCGGCGCTGGCAACCATGGCGCCGAGCCCCACGATGGCGATCGGTACGTGCGAGTGGGTGATCGCTGCGTCCACGAGGCTCGCATCGTCCTCGGACACGATCAGATGCGCGTTGTTGCCGCCGAAACCGAACGCGGAGATGGCCGCGATGCGAGGCCCAGCGGCGGGCCAGGGTTCGAGGCGATCGAGCAAACGAAACGGGCGGTGGCGCAGCGCCGCGGTCGGTACATCGATATTCAGCGTCGGTGGCCGTTGACCGGCGCGCATCGCTTCGAGCAGCTTGATCACGCCCGCGGCGCCCGCGGTGGTGATCAGGTGACCGAGATTGGATTTCAGTGAACCGATCGGCACCGCATCGCAGCCAGCGAATACGGCGCCGGTGCTGGCGAGTTCGGTGGCATCGCCCACGGGCGTGCCGGTCGCATGGCATTCGAGCAAGGAGACGCGTTCGGGACCGATGCCGGCAGACGCATACGCGGCGTGCATCGCGCGCTGCTGGCCTTCCTCGGCGGGCGCCAGCAAGCCTTTGCCGCGTCCGTCGTTGGACAGGCCGATGCCGCGGATCACGCCATGAATGGTATCGCCGTCGCGACGCGCATCCGCGAGGCGCTTGAGGGCAACGAAGGCGGCGCCTTCGGCCGGCACCAATCCGTCGGCCTGATCGTGGAAGGGCCGCGAGCGGCCGCTGCGACTGAGGGCGTTGAGCGCGCAAAAGCCCATGTGCAGGAACAGATCGTCCGCGCCCTGGACCGCGCCGGCCAGCATCAGGTCCGCCGATCCTTCCTGCAGTCGATCGCAAGCCAGCTTGATCGCATAGATCGAACTGGCGCAGGCGGCATCGATGCAATGACTGCCGGCGTCGAGTGCCAGCGCGCGGCGCAACAGCTCCGCCGTGCCGGCACTCATGAAACGGTTGCGCGCATCCACTGTGCCGTCGCCCGTCCACACGCTTTGCGCGAACGCAGCCATCTTGGCGGAGGGAAACCCGAGGTTGCCGAATACTGCACCGGTGCGGACGCCCGCATCGGTCTTGCACTCATCCCGCGCCTCGCGTGCGCAATGCAGCGTCCAGGCGACCAGCGGATCAAGGCCGTCGAGTTTGCTCGCGGCAATGGCGAAGCCGGCCGGATTCCACACGCGTTCGAAGCCCCGGACATAGCCACCGATATTCGACCAGGCGCGATCGGCGCTCGGTTGGTCCGGCGCGCACATTGCCTGCGCGGGATCGATCTGCCAGCGACCCGGCGGCGCGGGGCCAAGCAGGTCACGACCTTCCGCGATTGCTTCCCAGAGTTGCGCGGGGCTCAAGGCGCCCGGCAATACGCAGGCACGCCCGACGATTGCGATCGGCGCAAATGCGATCGGTGCAACCGTTCCGTGCAGAGCCGGCACCGATCAGACCTGGGTCAGCGCGTGGTTGTGTACGCCCAGCAGCTCGGCCACGCGCTGGCCACCGTCGTCGGTGAACACGATATCGGTGGTCATCGACGAGGGCCCCAGCGTGCGCCGGTAGGCGGTGGCGCTGAGCAGGCCCTCGCGGGGTTTCGAACCAAAGGTGCGGATTTGGTCAATGCCGGTGGGAAGGTTCGGACCGCCGAGCATCCGTTGTCCGAACACCACCGCCATTTGCAGGCCCGCATCGAGCGCCGCGACGTCCAGTTGCCAGCTCTCGTCAGTCCAGCCTGCGTGCGACACGCCACTCAAGGTTGCGGCGATGCCGTGATCGCTGATGCCGTCGAGTTGCTGGATCAACTCGAACGAGCCGCGATGGAACAGCAGATCCTGATACAGCGGCGCCCCCGGCCAGGGCTCAAGGGTCAGTGCGGCGAGCGGTTGATCAGAGCGATTGGCTTCTGGCAACAACTCGACGCGTGCGCTGTAGTTGATGTGCCCCTGGGCATCGCGGATCGCCATCTGCATCTGCGCGCCGCGCTCGCTCGGCAACGGCGTGGCCTGGATCATCAAGCGGTCGCCGCCGTTCTCGAATCCCCCGAGACGAATGCCCTTCAGCACTTTGATATCGTGCAGCGCCGCCTGCGGCAGACCGGGACGGAAACTGCGCGCAGCGCGCGACAGCCACTCGGCGGCAAGCGCCAACGGCAGCACCGGCTGACCATTGATCGCATGGCCTTCGAGATAGGCGTGGCTCGCGCGCGCGACACTGATCTCCAGCGCCTGCACGCGTTCGCTGGCGCCATCGAACAGCAGCGCCTCGGATCGCGGCTCACCGCCCAGCACCAACTCCACTTGATCGGTTTGTGCGCCGGCAAGTTCGGCCGCGTACATCTGCGCACCGGCCAGCAGCGGAATCATCGGCACGCCCAGCGCGGCGAAGCGGTCACGCAACGCCGGCGTGACCATGCCGCCTTCCCACGGGCCCCAACCAAGGGATTTTGCGACCAGGCCAGGGCGTCGACGCGACTCGGCCGCGGCGACTTTCGCCAGCACCTCATTCGCCATCGCGTAGTCCGATTGGCCGGTGTTGCCGCAACGCGCCGACACCGAGGAAAATACACACAACAGTTTGAGTGGATCGTCCTGCGTTGCTGCGAGCAGCGCACGCAGACCTTCGACCTTGGTGTCGAAGACCTGATCGAACTGGGCGTGGGTCTTTTCGGCGATGCGCTTGTCGGCCAATACGCCCGCGGCATGCACGACACCGGCCACCGGACCCCATTCGCGACGAACGCGGGACAGGGTTTCCTTCAGTGCGACGACATCGGTGACATCGACGGCTTCGTAGCGCGCCTGCGCGCCGCTATCGGCGATGGCCGCGAGGGTGCGGCGAATCTCGCGATTGCCCTGAATCTCACGCACCCGCGCGAGTAATTCGCTCGGCTTCGGCGATAGACCGAGCGCGCCTGCCTGTTGGAATAGGGCGCGCTTGAGGCCGGCGTCGTCGGCGATGCCCGTGCAGGCGATAGGTTCATCGCTCAACGGCGTGCGCCCGAGCAGCACAAAGCGGGCGCGGCACTGCGTTGCCCACTGCGCGATACATGCGGCCGTAACACCGCGCGCGCCACCGGACACCAGTACCACGTCGTCGGAGGCGATGACGGCAGCACCGGCACGGACTGGCTCGGCCACGCTGTGCAGGGTGTAACGTCCACCCGCGGCGGGCAGCGCCACTTCCACTTCACCGCCACCTTCCAGCAGTTCGTCTGCCAGCGCGATCGCCAAGGCTTGCGGCGTGCGTCCGCCACGCTCGATATCTACCGCCTTGAGCGAGGCTCGCGGCCATTCCAACGCGGCGGTTTTTATCAGGGCAGGAAGTCCCCCAAGCCACGCACGCGACGTGCAGGATGCACTAGTGTCGCGGAGGGCAGGATGCTCGGGAGCGACCGACGTGCAGGATGCACTAGTGTCGCGGAGGGCAGAGCCTGCCCCGGACTCGATCCGGGGATGCCCGGGAGCGACCCGCGCGTCTATTGTCGTCATGCCAAAAGCGCCGCCGGTGTCCTGCACCGTGAC
>JBKJTK010000224.1:0-7380 GCA_046590875.1 Chiayiivirga sp. | reverse complement strand
GCATCCACTTTTCGGCCGCGGCCGATTCCCAACGGCATGTTTCCTGCCGGCTTGTTGAAGAGCGACAAGAATTTTTCGTGAGGTTGTCCCGATGAAGCTCGACCCGATGAAGATCATGGAACTGTTGCAGTCCGCCGCCAGCACCGCGGTGGCGCTGCCCGACGTCGCGATTCCCGCGCTGCCGGCAGTAGCGACCAACGGCGAACTCGACCTGCTGGACCTGCTGCTGCATGCCAGCTTGCCGGTGCAGCTGGTGATGATCCTGTTGCTGGTGGGGTCGGTGGCCTCGTGGGTGATCATCTTTCGCAAAAGGAAGGTGCTCGGCGATGCGGCGCGGCACGCCGATGAGTTCGAGGAGCGTTTTTGGTCCGGTGCCGACTTGGCGGCGCTGTTCCGCGATGTGACCGGACGCGATCACCGTCTGAGCGGGCTGGAAGCAATCTTCGAAGGTGGCTTCCGCGAGTTCGCGCGGTCGCGCCAGAAGCGCAGCATCGATACGCGCACCCAGCTCGAGAGTGCGCAGCGCGCGATGCGGGCCTCGCTGGCGCGCGAGATCGATCAGCTCGACCACAATCTGGAATTCCTCGCCAACGTGGGTTCCATCAGCCCCTACGTCGGCCTGTTCGGCACGGTGTGGGGCATCATGATTTCGTTCCAGGGCCTGGCGAACGTGAAGGAGGCGACCATCGCCACCGTCGCACCCGGCATCTCGGAAGCCCTGATCGCCACCGCGATGGGTTTGTTTGCCGCGATTCCCGCGGTGTGGGCCTACAACCGCTACCAGACCCAGGTCGAGCGTCTCAACGTGCGCTACGAGACCTTCGCCGAGGAGTTTTCCTCGATCCTGCAACGGCAGTCCCACGCGGAGGATCACTGAGGGTGAAGGAAATGCCGCAACCCCGCCTGACGCGTTCGCGCGTTGAGGCTGCCATCGACCCGAGGACGCGCGCATGACGGCACGCACGAGAAAGCGGCGCAAGCTCAAGGCCGAGATCAACGTCGTTCCCTACATCGACGTGATGCTGGTGCTGCTGATCATTTTCATGGTCACCGCGCCGTTGCTGAATCTCGGCGTGGACGTGGAACTGCCGCAGGCCGACGCCAAGCCTATTCAGCAGGACAAGGAACCGGTGATCGTGGGCGTGCACAAGGACGGACGCCTGAGTCTGCAATTGCAGGGCTCGGCGCCGGAGGAGATCGACGAGGCCGCGTTGCTGGCCAAATTGTCGGCGTTCGTGCGGCAGAATCCGAACGTGCCGGTGCTGCTCGCCGGCGACGGCAGCATTCCCTACGAAACGGTGATGCAGAAAATGGCGCTGATGCAGCAGGCCGGTGTCGCCAAGGTCGGACTAATGGCGCAATCGGTCCAGAACGAACCGTTGAAGGGCGGCAAGTAAGCGCCTTCAATGGAGACCTCCGCCGACAAGCTGCGCGCTCTGCTGTACGCCGTTGGCGTGCACCTGGCTTGTCTTGCGTTGATGTTTGCCGGCCTGTTGTGGACTGACACCACGCGGCCAGTATCGGTTGCGGGCAGCGTGATCGAGGCGACCCTGGTGTCGTCCGCACCGGCGTCGTCGAGCGCGGACAAGCCCAAGCCGACGCCACCGAAACCCGAGCCACAGGAAGCCGCGCCGCCCCCGCAGCCGAAACCCGAGCCGAAGCCAGCGGAGGCCGTCGAGCCGCCGCAGGTGCAACCTCAGGCGCCGGTTCCGAACCCGGATGTTATCGAACGCGAGAAAGCCGCCCTGCTGGCGCTGCAGCAGGCCGAGGAAAAGGCAAAGCTCGAAGAACAGGAGCGCCGCATCCAGAAGCAAGTCGAGCTCGACGAACTAGAGCGCGAAGAAGTTGAACGCCGCGAGCGCCTCACCGAAATGCAGCAGGAGCAGGCGCAGCAGCTTGCTGACATCCGGAAAAAGCGCGAGGAAGCCGAGCAGCGGCGCAAGCGCGAAGAGGAAAAGCTGAGGCAATTGGAGGATCGTCGGCCGGTGGAACGTCCAAGCCCGCAGCCTGCGGTGCAGGATGCGCCGCCAGCGGATCGTCTGGGCAACAATGGAGTCGACGACAGTCTTGCAGGCCGTTACCAGCTCGCGATCCAGCAGGCCGTCACGCAAAATTGGCTGCGACCGGACTCGGCCCCGACGGGCATCCATTGTTCTTTGCGCATCGTGCAAATCCCGGGCGGCGAGGTGATTCAGGTCAGCGTCACATCGCCCTGCAATGCTGACGACCTCACCCGCCGATCGATCGAGGCGGCGGTGCTCAAGGCCAATCCCTTGCCCTACCGCGGTTACGAAGGCGTTTTCCAGCGCGACATCCGATTCAACTTCCGATACGACGGATAAAAATAAAATGAAACGATTGATCTTATTGACCCTGTTTTCGCTGCTCCTGGTCGGGCGCGATGGCCGCGCCCAAGGTCTGGAAATCGACATCGTCAATGGCAACGCTGCCGCGTTGCCGATCGCGGTGGTGTCGTTCGACTACCTCGGTGCCAGTGCCACGCCGGACACCGACATGGCCGCGGTGGTGCGCGCCGATCTCAACCGTTCCGGCGCGTTCCGCACCCTGGCCGAACGCGATCTCGTCGAGCGTCCTCTGCGCCAGGCCGACGTCAATTTCGCCACATGGCGGTTGCTGAAGCAGGATTTCCTGGTGGTCGGGCGCGTGCTCGACGACAACGCCGGTGGTTACAGCACCGAGTTCGAACTCTTTGACGTGGCCAAGCAGGAGCGCATGCTCGGACTCGCCGTCGGCGGCCGGGCCGGCAACATGCGCGACGTCGGACATCAGATCGCCGATCAGATCTACGAGAAGATCCTCGGCGTCCGCGGCGCGTTCTGGACCCGCATCGGCTACATCACCGCCACCGGCGTCGGGCGCAACATGCAATACGCGCTGATGGTGGCGGATTCGGACGGCTACAACCCGCAGACCGTAGTGCGTTCGCGCGAGCCCCTGATGTCGCCGAGTTGGAGCCCGGACGGACGCAAGCTGGCCTATGTCAGCTTCGAGCGCGGCAATTCCTCGATCTACATCCAGGAGATCGCGACCGGTGCTCGCGAAGTGGTGGCCAGCTTCCGTGGCATCAACGGTGCCCCGGCGTTCTCACCCGACGGTCGACGCCTCGCCCTGACCCTGTCGCGCTCGGGCAATCCGGAGATCTACGTAATGGACCTGGCCAGCAAGGCCCTGACCCAGATCACCCGCCACTGGGGCATCGATACCGAAGCGGTCTGGAGCGGCGATGGCCAGAATCTGGTCTTTACCTCCGACCGCGGTGGCAAGCCTCAGATCTACCAGGTGCCGGCCGCCGGGGGTGAGGCCCAACGCGTTACCTTCAAGGGCGAGTACAACGCCCGCGCCTCGGTGGCCTCCGACGGAAAGCGCATCGCTATGGCGCAAGGGGGCGGAAACGTTTATCGTATCGCGGTTCTGGACCGCAGCTACGGCGCGGGTGGAGAGGTCGTTTTCCTCTCTCCCGGCAACTTGGACGAATCGCCGAGCTTTGCGCCGAATGGAAGCATGGTGCTGTACGCCGCGCGCGAAGGTCGCCGGGGCGTGTTGTACGCCGTATCCGCGGACGCGCGAGTGCGGCAGCGTTTGGTCCTTGCTGATGGCGACGTCCGGGAGCCCGCCTGGTCGCCTTACCGGCAGCGTTGAATCCAGGCTGGGCTAGCGTTTAGAAAAAAATAACTGCATCCGATCATCCCCTTCGAAGGATCCTGCTTCATGAACACCACCACTCGTATTCTCCTGGCTGCTGCCCTCGTCGTTTCACTGGCTGGCTGTAACAAGGCCGTCAAGCAGGAGGCTCCGGTCTCCGAGCCGACCTCCCCCACCGACACCGCGCCGATGACGGACGATGGCCGTTTTTCAGAGGCCGACCTCGACTCCGATTCCTGCCTGCGCCAGCGCGTGGTGTACTTCGATCTGGATCAGGACACCTTGAAGCCGGAATTCACCGCGATCATGGCCTGCCACGCCAAGTACCTGCAGGACCGCCCGTCCTCGCGCGTCACGCTGGAAGGCAATGCCGACGAGCGCGGCAGCCGCGAGTACAACCTGGGTCTGGGTGAGCGCCGCGGCAATGCCGTGTCGACCGCGCTGCAGGGCAATGGCGGCTCCGCCAGCCAGCTGACCGTGGTCAGCTACGGCGAAGAGCGTCCGACCTGCACCGACTCGGCCGAGGGCTGCTGGTCGCAGAACCGTCGCGTCGAGATCGTGTACACCGCGAAGTAATGCAACTCACGCGCTTCAATCTGCGCCGGTTTGGATTAAGCGCGTGCGGAGCGGCGGCCCTCGTGGTCGCCGCTTCTTCGTCCGTCGTGTCGACAGGCGCGTATGCCCAGAGCAGCCGCCTCGGCCTCGCCGATCGTGTCGCGCGCCTCGAACAGCAGGCCCAAGCCGGTCAGGCGCAGGGCGGACAATCGAGCGTCGACCTGGTCAACCGCATCACCGAATTGCAGGCCGAAGTGCAGACCTTGCGCGGCTTGGTCGAGCAACAAAGCTTCAAGATCCAGGAACTGGAAAAGCGCGGCCGCGACCAATACGTCGACCTCGATGCGCGTCTCGCGCGCCTGGAAGGCGGACAGGCGGGTACCGGTGCGCCGATGATGGATCGCGAAGCGATTCCTCCTGCCTCCTCCCTGGATTCCGCGCCTTCGGCTGACCCCGGATCCGCGCCCAATGCCGGTCAACCGGTGTTTGAAGACCCCGAAGTGCAGGCGCCGATCGACGCCGGCCTCCAGACCGAACCCGCGCCGGCGATGGCGCCGGGCGTGATCGAGTCCACCGTCGATCCGCTCAACGAACGCCAGATGTACGAATCGGCATTTGATTCGCTCAAGGAAGGCCGCTACGCCGAAGCCGCGCGTCGCTTCCAGAGCTTTCTCGACCAGTATCCGAGCGGCGAGTATTCGCCCAACGCGCAATATTGGCTGGGCGAGTCCTACTACGTCACCCAGAACTACCAGATTGCGCTCGAATCCTTTCAGCGCCTGCTGGGCCAGTTCCCGAGCAGCAACAAGGCACCGGACGCCCTGCTGAAGGTCGGTTACTGCCACTACGAACTGAAGCAGTGGCCGCAAGCCGAGTCGACGTTGAACCAGGTTGTCCAGCAGTACCCGGACACCACCGTTGCGCGCCTCGCTCAGGGTCGCCTGCGCGCGCTGCGTCTGGAAAACAGGTAACGCAGTGGCCAGTCGCCAGTTCCAGTAGCGAGGAACGTCGCGCAAAACTGGCGACTGCAACTGAACTGAGCGCATTGCGCCCGTTTCCCGATGATCACTCTGGCAGACCCCATTGAGCGCCTCAAGCTCACCGAGATCTTCCTCTCGCTGCAGGGCGAGGCGCGCCAGATCGGTTGGCCCACCGTGTTCGTGCGCCTCACCGGCTGTCCGCTTCGGTGCGGTTACTGCGATACCGCCTACGCCTTCCACGGCGGCGACTGGTGGGAGCTCGACGCCATCCTCGCTGAAGTCGCACGCCACGGCGTGCGCCACGTTTGCGTCACAGGTGGCGAGCCGCTGGCGCAGAAGCGCTGCCTGGCGCTGCTGCAACGCTTGTGCGATGCCGGTTATGAGGTCTCGCTGGAAACCTCCGGCGCGATCGACATCGCGCCCGTCGATGCGCGCGTCAGCCGCGTGGTTGATCTCAAGACGCCGGGCTCGCATGAGGTCGCGAAAAATCTCTGGAGCAATCTCCAGCATCTGACGCCAAACGATCAGGTCAAGTTCGTGCTCTGCGACCGCGCCGACTACGACTGGGCGGTGACGATGTTGCGCGAACGCGAAATCGACCGCTGCTGCGAGGTGCTGTTCTCGCCCAGCTACGGCCAACTCGCGCCGCGCACACTCGCGGAGTGGATTGTTGCGGACAAATTGCCGGTGCGTTTCCAATTGCAGTTGCACAAGATCCTCTGGAACGACGAGCCGGGGCGATGAAGCGCGCCGTCGTGTTGGTGTCGGGCGGCATGGATTCTGCTGTTGTGCTGGCGCTGGCGCGCGAGCGCGGCTTCGCCTGCCATGCGCTGAGCGTCGCCTACGGCCAGCGCCACACCTCCGAACTCGCGGCCGCCGCGCGGGTTTCGGCCGCGCTCGGCGCAATCGAACACAAGACGGTGCAGGTCGACCTGCGCCGCATCGGCGGCTCGGCGTTGACGGCCGACATCGACGTGCCAGAACACGCAGCCTCCGAACCCATGGCTCCCGGCATACCGGTGACCTATGTCCCGGCGCGCAACACCATCATGCTGTCGGTCGCCTTGGGTTGGGCCGAAGTGCTCGGCGCAGCCGATCTGTTCTGCGGCGTGAACGCGGTCGACTACTCGGGGTATCCGGATTGTCGCCCGGCCTTCATCGAGGCCTTCGAGCGACTCGCGAATCTCGCTACCAAGGCCGGCGTCGAAGGCGCCGGCTTTCGCGTGCACGCGCCGCTGATGCGGATGGGCAAGGACGAGATCGTGCGCGAAGGACTGCGCCTGAGTGTGGATTTCGGCGCCACGGTGTCGTGCTACCAGGCCGATGCCGAGGGCCGCGCCTGCGGTCGTTGCGACGCCTGCCATCTGCGCGCCGAAGGCTTCGCGATGGCAGGCGTCGCCGATCCCACGCGATATTGCCAGTGACGGCGGATGCGGGGTTGCGGCGTTAAACTTGTGCCGCGTCGAGGCGGTGACTAAACTGCGCGGCCCATGGATGGGGTAGCGCGCTGCGCAACGTGTTGGAGCGAGAGCGCCCTCACCCCTTGCCCTCTTCCGCTACGCAGGAGAGGGGGAGTGATCGTCGCCCTGTGGGCGACCGCGGTACAGTTTTGGAGCGGGGGTCGTTAGCTCAGTCGGTAGAGCAGAAGACTTTTAATCTTTTGGTCGATGGTTCGAATCCATCACGACCCACCAAATAGCCGTCCGGCAGCGTCTTAAGAAGTCCACTAAACCCCGCAAAACGCGGGGTTTTCTGTTTCTATGCGACCGTTGTCGTCCGAAGGCGGCTATTGCAATCCGGGGGCAACAGGGGGCAACCTTGGGGGCAAGTGCCCCCCTGCTAAGGGCTGTTGCCCCCAAGCCCTGTTTTTGCCGAGGAAATGGCGATGCCTCTTTCCGACACTGCGATCCGCACTGCGAAGCCCACCGACAAAGTGCAACGCCTGTTCGATGGTGGCGGGCTATATCTGGAACTGTCCCCGAGCGGGGGCAAGTGGTGGCGGCTCAAGTACCGATTTGGCGGGAAAGAGAAGCGCGTGAGTCTTGGCACCTATCCCGATACCGGATTGAAGGCCGCGCGCGTGCGCCGCGACGACGCCCGCAAGCTGCTGGCCGCCGGCGTAGATCCCGGTGAGCAACGCAAGACCGAAAAGGCCGCGACGCAAGACCGCGCCGCCAATACC
>JBKJTK010000044.1:0-6745 GCA_046590875.1 Chiayiivirga sp. | reverse complement strand
GCGGCCTCGCCACGATCCAGCAGTGCCGCCACCATCACGACGGCCAGCGCTACCACCAGCACCGCCATGATCAACGCCACGCCGCGTTCGCGCCGCGCTCGGCTCGCGCCAGCGCCTGACGAGAAACCGGTCATGGCAAGGCCTCGTCGGGCAATTCCAGCACGCGACGGATCTCGCCGTAGTCGGCCAGCGTCAGGGTCACGATCAGTGCCCGCGGCGGTATGTCGCCGTTGGCGCGTGGCGGCGGCCATTGCGCCAACTCACGTCCGTCGACGGCCACGTAAGCGAACTCCAGACGTCCAACTTGATCGAGCACCACGTCCTCAATGGCGGTGCTCGCGGGTGCGCGGTCGAGCACGGCATAGCGCAGGCGTTGCAACTCGCCGTCGTCGAGTCGATAACCGACGCGCTCGACTTCGGCGCGTGGAAGTGCAAGCGCGTTCGCGTAGCCGTGACGGCTGAATTCGATCCGGTCGCGCGTGCCTTCGAGCGGTGCATGCGGCGCTCCGTAACCATCGCGGATACCACGCGCGGCGACGCCCCGCAAATCGCGCTCCAGCAGCCCGATGGCAAACTGCAGGCGACCCAGGCGCTCGTTCTGCGCATCCAGTTGCGAACGCGCGCGCGTCAACGCGGCAAGTCCGCCATAGGCGAGCGCCGAGGCGAGCGCGAAGATCGCGACAGCGACCAGCATTTCCACCAGCGAAAAGCCGCTGCACAGGGATGTGCGAGTGCCGGCATAGGCAGGACGCCGGAGCCGGCCGCTGCACAGGGATGTGCGAGTGCCGGCATAGGCAGGATGCCGGAGCCGGCCGCTGCAAAGGGATGTGCGAGTGCCGGCATAGGCAGAGCCTGCCCCGGACTCGATCCGGGGATGCCGATAGCAGCCCGTGCAACTCATCGCCGAGCCGCGAAGCCACTGAGGGACGCGACCGAAGCGGCGTCCTCGCGGACCTCGTCGCCCGCGACAAACACTAGTACGTCGAGGCGCCGAATCGTCGCTTCGTCGGTCGCATTCACGTCCAGTTGCCAGCGCCAGCGCTGGCCGCCGAGCGTGGCTTCGCCGTCGCTGCGGCCAATACCAGGGAAGGCTGTACGCAGTCGCGTTTCGGCCAGCGCGTTGGCTGCGACCCATTGCGCCAGCGTCGCGTCGCGCAGATGTGCGGACGCGCGCGCCTCCAACCCGGCGAGTCGCACCAGGGCGGTCAACGCGAGTGCCAGCAGCATGATTGCGATCAGGACTTCAAGCAGAGTAAAGCCGCGAGGCGAGGAGCGAAGCAAGAACTGCTGACTAGCGCGCATCAGGCACCGCCGTCAGCGTCAGCTTGCCGTCAAGCTGGCCGTCGAGGCGCCAGGCGTCCCGCACATCGGCGCGCGCGAACTCAAGCCGCAACGGGGTGAGTTCGCCCGACGAGAGACAGGCGAATGGCGGCTCGTCGGGTGCATCCTCCGGCAGATCGAGCGCCTCGCCGTCGCGCTCGGCGCGCGGTTCGACACCCGCGCCCCAGTTCCGCGGACGGAGTTCGTCGGAACTGTCTTCGGGGAGTGCGCGCCAGCCGTCGAGTTCGAAGTAGCCGAAACGCAGGCCGGTGCGCAGCGGCGCGAATCCGATATCGCGCCCGCTGATGATCGCGCGTTCGCAAGCCAGCGCGATCAGGCTACGGCTGCGTTGTGCGGCATTCTCCAGTTCGCGCGCACCGCTGCCGCCGACGGCGAGCGTGAGCGCGGCAATCAACACGCCGACGATCACCAGTACCACCAGCAACTCGATCAAAGTGAAACCGCAGGCAGACGTCTTTTGCCACGGTTGCCCACGGATGAGCGCGGATACAAGCGAATTGGCTCCTGTTCTATCCGTTCTCATCCGAATTCATCCGTGTGCATCCGTGGCCAAGGCGTTTGAGCCGGAATTTATTCACTCGCCCCAGTTGCCCACGTCCGCGTTTTCACCCTCACCGCCGGGCTGGCCATCCAGGCCCAGCGAATACACATCGATCTCGCCGCGCTGTCCGGGGCTGAGGAAAATGTACTCGCGTGCCCATGGATCCTTCGGCAGGCGATCGACGTAGCCGCCGGACTTCCAGTTGCGCGCTTCCGGCGTGCCGCCGGGCTTCTGCACCAGGGCCTGCAGTCCTTGCTCGGTGCTCGGGTAGGTGAAATTGTCCAGCCGATAGAGATTCAGCGCCGTCACCAGGGACTGAACATCAACTTTCGCTCGCGCGTGACGCGCCTCGCCCGGCTTGTCGAAGAAACGCGGCACCACAACCGCGGCGAGGATGCCGAGGATAACGACGACCACCAGCACTTCGATCAAGGTGAAGCCACGCGCTTTGGCGGCACTGCCGCCAGCGTGGCTGAACGCCCGCAGGCTGTGCATGCGGGCCGGACTGAAACCGCTGCACAAGGATGTGCGAGTGCCGCTGGAGGCAGAGCCTGCCCCGGACTCGATCCGGGGATGCCGAAAGCGGCCTCGGGGGCGGGACACCACATGGACAGCAGGACGAACACTCCGGATCATGGGAACCTACCTCGAGACGATGCGTCGATCTTATCAAAGGCACGGAATGGCTACGGGCATGAACGAGTCCGCGGACTGGCGAGCGCGCGATCTCAGGGTGCTGTGGCATCCCTGTACCCAGATGCGCGAACACCCGGAAACGTTACCGCTGGTACCGATCCGGCGCGCGCGCGGCGTTTGGCTCGAAGGTTTTGACGGGCGCCGCTATCTCGATGCGGTCAGCAGCTGGTGGACCAATTTGTTCGGCCACGCCGAGCCGCGCATTGCGGCGGCGATCGCAGCGCAGGCGCAGGAACTGGAGCACGTGATGCTGGCGGGTTTCGGGCACGAACCCGCGATCCGCTTGGCGGAGGAATTGCTTCGCATTGCCCCGCGCGAAGCCGGACGGGCGCCGCTGGCGAAGGTGTTCTACGCCGACAACGGCTCGGCTGCCGTCGAAGTGGCGCTCAAAATGAGCTTTCACCGCCGGCACAATCGTGGAGAAATACGCCGCAAGAAATTCGTCGCACTGAGCAACGGTTATCACGGCGAGACGTTGGGCGCACTGGGTGTCACCGATATCCCACTGTATCGCCGCATCTACGCGCCGCTGATGTTGCAACCGCTGTTTGCGCCGTCGCCCGACGCATGGCTTGCGCTTCCCGGCGAAGACGCGGAAGCGTGCGCGCAGCGCGCCGCTGGCGAGCTTGACGCTTTGCTTGCGGCGAATTCGGGTGAGGTCTGCGCGTTGATCCTGGAGCCACTGGTGCAATGCGCCGGCGGCATGCGCATGCATCATCCGGTCTACCTGCGACGCGCGCGTGATATCTGCGACGCGCACGGCGTGGATCTGATCGCCGACGAGATCGCGGTCGGATTCGGTCGCAGCGGCACGATGTTCGCCTGCGAGCAGGCGCCCGCTGCGGCTTGCGGCAGCGGACAAGGTGTTCAACCTGACTTCCTTTGTCTGTCGAAGGGGCTGACGGGCGGCTTCATGCCGCTTTCGGCAGTGCTGACGACGCAGCAGGTGTACGACGATTTTCTCGACGATACGCGCGAGCGCGCCTTCCTGCATTCGCACAGCTATAGCGGCAATCCGCTGGCTTGCGCCGCCGCGCTGGCCGCGCTCGCCATCTTCCGCCAGGACAATGTGATCGATCGCAATCGCGTCACCTCAGCGCGCATGGCAGAACTCGCGGCACCGCTTGCGGCACACCGGCTCGTGGGGGAAATCCGCCAGACCGGCATGATCCTCGCGGTCGAGCTTGTCGCGGATCGCAGCACTCGCGCTCCGCTCGATGCGCGGCACCGTGCCGGTCTGGTTGCGTATCGGCACGCGCTGGAACGCGGTGTGGTGCTGCGCCCGCTCGGTGATGTGCTGTACTGGATGCCGCCTTACTGCGTCAATGACGACGAGCTGCAGCAGCTCGCAGACGTAACCGCGTCTGCCATCGAGGAGGCCGCCCGCGTATGCGTCTGACTCGAAGCTACGTTGATGCCGCGCTCGCGGTGGGCGCCACCGTCACACTGCCGGAGAACGCCAGCGTGCATCTGCTGCGCGTGTTGCGGTTGGGATTGGGCGATGCCTGCGTCGTTTTCAACGGCGATGGCGCGGATTACGAAGCGCGCATCGTGACGTTGGGCAAGCGTGGCGCCGAGGTCGAAGTAATGGCGCGGCGCGAGGTGGTGAACGAATCTGCGCTGCGCATCACCTTGGCACAATCGATCGCGCGCGGCGAAAAAATGGATTGGGTACTGCAGAAGGCGACGGAACTGGGCGTAGCGGCGATCGTGCCGATCATCACCGAACGCACCGAGGTGAAACTTGACGCCGAACGCGGCGAAAAGCGCCGTCAGCATTGGCGCGGCGTGATCGCTGCGGCCTGCGAACAGAGCGGCCGCACGCGCCTGCCGCAACTCGCGACGCCGCACACCTTGTGCGACTGGCTTGTCACTGTCGCCGCGTCAGGCTGGTATCTCGATCCGGATGCGCAGGCCGGATTGCGCGACATCGATGCTAACGCGACGGCGGTGACGCTGGTGATCGGCCCGGAAGGCGGACTGGGTGAGCGCGATCAGGCCATGCTGCGAGCCGCTGGCTTCCGCGGCTTGCGATTGGGACCGCGCGTATTGCGCACCGAGACCGCGGGCTTGGCGGCTCTGGCTGCTTTGCAGGCGCTGCGCGGGGATCTGGGCTGAGAGCAACGTTTGGCTCATGCCGCCTGTGCGAGCGCCTCGGCGAGTCGGGTCTCGATTTGCGCGAGGTCGGGTATCGCTGCGGGATCGTCGCGCAACATCACCATGGTGAGCACGCCGGGATCGTTTTCGGCGTCGTCGGCGTCGTCGGGAACGATCATCGCATCGGCGGCCACCGTCACCAGGCGCGGGAAGCCCTGGGTCAGCATCGCAAAGTACGGCAATTTCGGATTGCCACCGAGCGCCTTCAGGACCACGACCTTGGCGCCCATTTCGCCTTCGGTTTCGGAATAGCCTGCGAGGCGCGCGAACGACACCAGCGGTAGACGCCAGCCGCGCCAGCGGATGCGGCCGAGCAGCCAGTTCGGTGCGTTCGGCACCGGCTCAGGTACGGAGAAGGTGATGACCTCCGACACCGTGGCATTGGGCAGCAGCACGCGGCCGTTGGTGACGGTGATCATGACGCCACGGATGTCGTTCTGCTTGGTATTCATGCGCTGCTACCGGTGATTCTTCTGGGTTTGCCGAAGGAAAACGTCAGGCGTTGCCGAACTGCGCGACGCAGCGTTCCGCCAGTTCGCGCGGGCTGCCGACAAACTCGACGACGCCGCGCGCCCGCGCGCCGTCGACCATCGAACTTACCACGCAGGAAGCCGGGTCCTGCGCCCAGACTTCGCCGCCCAGGGTGGTGAGATAGACCGCACCTTCGATCGCATCGCCCGCCATGCCGCTGAAGATGATCGCGGTGGCGCTGGCACCGAAGCGGTCCGCGATATCGCGCAACACCTCGTCGATACAGGGCGTGTATTTCGGCGGTGCGGAGTGATCGCCAAACGTGATTGCGCCGTTGGGTTCGACCTGCATGCGTTGCTGCGCAGGCACCACCAGCACTTCGCCGGCCAGCGCGATGCGACTGGCATCGGCGACGCGCACGGGGAGTTTCGTGGACTTCTGCAACTGCTGTGCAAGGCGCTCGAAGAAGCCACTCTCCAGATGCTGCACCAGCAGGAAGAGGGCGGGAAATCCTTCCGGAATGCCACCGAGGAAACTGCGCAACGCGTCCGGACCGCCAATCGAGGCACCCAGCACCACGACACGTTCGATCGTGCCGGGCGCACGTTTCGCTTCGACCTTCTTCGTCGCCGCGGCCGGTGCGAGGTCCATCGCGGCCATCAGGGCATCCATCGCCGACGCAGGTTTGACGGGCGCGGCAGGCGTTCCTTCGGTCTCGTCCGGCACCAGTTCCAGGCTCAGGTCGAGGCCGCTGAAATCGTATTGCGGCGCGCTCTTGGTCGGTGCCGGTGTTGCAGCCGGCGCGGCCGGTGCGGCAGTCGTATCGGACTCATCCGCGTGCGCTTCCAGGCTGAAGTTCACGTTGCTGAAGTCGTACGCTGAGGAGGCTTTTGACGGTGTCGCGGAGGAAGCCGGCGCTGTTCCGCCGTCGTCCATCGGCGTCAGATCGAGGTTGCCGAAGCTCGGCTTCCTGGCCACCGCTGGCGCAGCCGGCGCTGCCTTGGCGTCTGATCGCGCGGCAGGTGCAGCGGCGGTCGGCGCATCGGAGAAATCCGTAAACTCAAGTCCCTTGACTGCATCGCCATGCATCGGACCCGCGTCGAGCGCGTCGAGTTGCGCGGCCAGCGCCGCGATATCGGCGTCGAGCATGCCGGAGTCACTGGCGTCGTGATCGTCGAGATCGAGCCCATCGTCCCCGAATGTCACCGACTCGACCGAAACAAACTCGTCCAAGATCGACTCGCCGTCGCTCTCATCCCCCGCCACCGAGTCGACGTCTTCGGCATCGAAGTCCAGATTCAGTCCCGCCAGAGTTTCGTCCAGCAGTTCAGCATCGGTCTTGGTACCACTTGATTTGGCAGGTGCCTGGTCCAGTTCCAGCGCCGCATCCAGCGCCGACATATCGAGTCCGACATCGAACTCGGCCGCGTCGTCCTCCAGCACCACGATCGCGGGCTGCTCGCGCTCGGGCACCGCGGTGCCGGTCAATTCAACGGCGGCCCCGCCACCGATCTGGGACAGCGCACCTTCCAATTCGGA
>JBKJTK010000508.1:0-7602 GCA_046590875.1 Chiayiivirga sp. | reverse complement strand
CGACATCGAAACCCTGCGCGCGCTGGAAGACGCGCTGCTGGAATTCCCCGGCTGCGTGATGGTGATCTCGCATGACCGCTGGTTCCTCGATCGCATCGCGACCCACATCCTCGCGTTTGAGGGCGACTCGCACGTGGAGTTCTTCCAGGGCAATTACCGTGAATACGAGGACGACAAGAAGCGTCGACTTGGCGAGGAAGGCGCGCAGCCGCATCGCTTGCGCTACAAGGCGTTGAAATGACGGATTGGCCCGTGCGCGCAGTGCACGGCATTGCCAATCCGTCATCCCCGTGCAAACGGGGATCCAGTGCCTTTGCTCTTGATTCTTGCTGCCTCGAACGAATGAAGAAAGTCACTGGGTTCCCGCTTTCCCGGGAATGACGAGGGTGTCGCGAGGTATCGCATGAACTTCATGCATTCATTGGGTCAGCGCTGGCACGAGGCCAACACCCTTCTCTGCGTCGGCCTCGATCCGGAGCCCGCGAAAATCCCCGCGCACCTGCGCGACGAACCCGACGCCGTGTTCGCTTTTTGCCGCGCCATCGTCGACGCCACGGCCGACCTGGTATGTGCATTCAAACCTCAAATTGCGCACTTTGCGGCGCTCGGCGCCGAGGACGCGCTCACGCGCCTGATCGCGCATATCCACGTCGCGCATCCGGGTGTCCCGGTCATCCTGGATTCCAAACGCGGCGATATCGGCAGCACTGCGAACCACTACGCGACCGAAGCCTTCGACCGCTACGGTGCGGATGCGGTGACGGTGAATCCGTATCTTGGCCGCGACTCGGCGCTGCCGTTTCTCGACCGCGCCGATCGCGGCGTGGTGGTGCTGTGCCGCACCTCGAATCCCGGGTCGGGCGAATTCCAGGATTTGATGGTGCCGGCTTCCGATGGCGTGGAACGTCCGCTCTACCAGCACGTCGCGCTGCGCGTGGCGCGCGAGTGGAATGCGCATGGCAACTGCCTGCTGGTGATCGGCGCGACTTGGCCGGACGAATTGCGAGAAGTGCGCGCGATGGTCGGTGACGTGCCCTTTCTTGTGCCCGGTGTGGGCGCGCAAGGCGGCGATGTGGAAGCCGTGGTGAAGCATGGCGCGACGGCGGACCGTACCGGTCTGGTCATCAGCTCGTCACGCGCGATTCTCTATTCGGGCGCTGGCCTGGATTTCGCCGAAGCCGCGCGCGCCGCGGCAACGACACAACGCGACGCGATCAATCGCTTTCGCTGAGCGCCGACTTCAATTGTTTTGACTTCAGGTGAGCCGTACGCGCCACCACGCGCGCGACGCCGCCCCCGCAAAGCGCAGCCACACCCCGATCGGCACCGCGAGTCGCAGCCACCACGGCGATGACCTCGCATCGAACTTGCGGTAGTAGCGCAGCATGCCGCGATGCTTCTGCCATTCCACCCAGACCGGCCGCCTCCGACTCGACGTGCCCTTGAGATGCGTCAAGCGCACGTCATTCGCTACCGCAACCCGGAAACCGGCTTGCAACGCGCGCCGGCACAGGTCGAGATCCTCGCAATGCAGCACGTAGCCCTCGTCGAAACCACCGAGTTGCTCGAACACGCCGCGTGGCAGCAGCATCAGGGCGCCGGATACGGCCTCGACATACTCGATGGCGCCGCTTGCTGCACTCGCGTCCGCCGTCGCCTCGCTCATTTCGACTGCGCCCCGCCCCATCCCCAGCGCGCGACGCAGCGCGCGCCCCGGCGTCGGCGTGCGACGGCGTGCCGCCGCCTGTCGGGTTCCATCCGCGTTCAACAACTGCGCTCCCCACACCCCGACACCCGCATCGGCCGCGACCATGCGATGCAGCTGCGTGGCCGCCTCCGGCGGCAATAGACAGTCGGGATTGAGGAACAACAGGTGGGATCCCGTCGCAATCTTCGCGCCCTGATTACAGGCGACCGCGAAGCCGCGGTTGTCCGGGTTACGCAGCACGCGCAAACGCGGATCGTCCGGCAGGCGATCGATCGAACCGTCGCTCGACGCGTTGTCGACCACGATCACATCGACTGGCGAATCCTGGGCGAGCGCGGCGGCAACACCGCGTCCGAGTTCGTCACCGCTGTCGTGGCTGACGACGATCACGGACGTTTTCGGGCCGGACACAGGACGGGCTTCCAGCGGAATCAGCGTGCCAAGTCCCACACTTTTCCAGCCTGGTCGCGCGCCATGTTCCACAGCTCGGGCCATGCCTCGAGCGCTTCGGCGTGCTGCACCATGGTTTCGCGATAGCGCTGTGCGCAACCGGCCGCATCTATGTCCTGGTTCCAATCCGCGAGCCGCGGCGCGCTGTTCTGGGTCAGCGCCTTGCCGTTCGCCTCGATCAGCTGGCGCAAATCGGCTTGCCAGTAAATCGGGGCGTCCTTGCTCGAGGTGAGCAGGGTCTGGTATCGCTTGATGAGGTCGGAACGGATGTAGGTCAAGTGTTCGCGCAGGTCGCCGATGATGGTCGCGTCGCTGGCCCAGGACATGTCACGCAGCCGTGCCGCCAGGCCACGCAGGCGCGCGCCGCGTTGCGTCGCATGGAACTCGTTAACCGAACCCAGCGCCATCTCCGCCAGGTAGGCGTTCATTGTCGGGGTGTGGGCGAGCTTGAGGCTTTCGGCGCGTTTGCGCTCGCGCTCCTGCAGATGCCCGATCGAGGAGGGCAGGTGCGCGGTCAGCGATTCGGGCTCGACGAACCGGCACAGCGCGCCGAACAAGCGGTCCTCACCCCGACCGGCCGGGCTGGTGTAGGGCACCATCTCGCTGGCATCGACGGTGAACGGGGTGAAATTTCCTTCCGCATGAATGCTGGTGCTGGTGGGTCCATACCAGAGGCTCGGAGACTCCAGGTGCCGGAGGTAGCTTGCGCGATCCTTCCACAGACCGGCCCGCGAGGCCGGGTCGAGCAGGAACATCCAATCGCTCGTGCCGGCGCCGGAGTGGCCGCGATGCCCGTTGACGGTCGCGATGATGCGACGGCCATTCTCCAGGTGCGGCAGGGTGCTCGGCGCCAGGCCCTGCAACTCCGCACGCCCCACACGCAGCCGCGGATGGCGGTTGACCAAGGCCCCGAGGCTCGCGCCGCACGCCTCCAGGTGATCCTGCAACGGGTCGTAATCGTAGTCTCGCCCCGACTCCATCGCGGCCTCGACCGAGCCGAAGAACCGGGTCTGCATCGCCGTCGGCCCCAGATTCGTGCGCCCGACGAGTTCCGGGTGCAGGCGCAGCGGAAACACGAAGTCGTCGTCGAGCAGGGCGTATCGCCGGCCGGCCGCGAGCAGCGCGATCAGGTTCATCGCAAGACCGCCGCCATGCGGACGTCGATCCGGCATGCGTCGCAGTAGCCAATCGCTGGGTGCGGCATGCGCTGCGCCGCGCTCGAACATATCCGCGATGCGAGTCCACTCGTCCGCCCCCACGTAGCGCGCATCGACCTTCGCTGCGGCCGCAAACTCGAGCAGCAAGCGCCGGTGTTCGCGCGCATTGGCGTTGTCGCGCGAGTCGTCGATCAAGATGTAGCGATGGGCGGGCGTGTAGCGCCGCTCGTAGTCGAGCAGACTTTCCAGCAGGCGCTTGACCTGCGCCGGTCGATCGCAGGCGCGAATGAACAAGCCAGCAAACTCGGCTTGCCGAGACGCCACATCTCTCGTCAGGTGCGCGAGCCAGTCGCTGTCGGACACCAGCAAACCCCTCGCGACCAGACTCTCCAACACGCGCTTCACCGCGTCACTCTGCGGCGCCAGCGTCGGCATGGCCTTGCGCACGGCGTCGACTTGTTCTTCCATGGTGCGGAACGGCCGGCAGACATCCATCGCGCCAAGTACCTGTTCGGTCATCACGTGCAGGCGCTCCGTGGCAGGGTCGAAAAACACGACCTCGCCGTTTGCGAGCGAACTGACGCGCCCGTTGATGGACGCGTATAGCCTGCCCTCGGGAGCGGGAACGGTCTGCTTGAGCGGCACGCTGCCGTAGTCGATCTTGAATTCCATGGTTTGCCTGTAGAAAAAGCCAGCGCGTTGGACAATCAGCGCGATGAAAAACTAGCGCGCCTCGGCGCCGAGACGACGGCGCAGATCCGCGCTGAGCGCGCGTTCTTCGTCCAGTTGCCGCTCCAGCTCGAGGATGCGATGGCCCGCGCCGATGCTCTTGCGGACCTCGTCGTTGTAGTGGGAATAGACGCTCTCGGTCGCGTCGCCGAACAACGACAATGCCGGAAGCTCCGGCAGCGGCTCGCCGCCCCGCGCGCAAATCGCGACGTAATACAAGGGCGGATAATCCAGTGCCGGCGAGATTGTCCCGTCTTCGAGCAACGTCGTCGCGCCATAGTGTCCACCGCCGTCCAGCGCCCATAGCGCGGACTGAAACAGCAGTTTGTGTGCGTACAAACGATGCTGCGGAAAGCGAGTGCCGATCAGCGCCACGAATTCGTCGCGGTACAGTTCGCGTACGTGGTGCTCGTTGCGGAACCCCGGAATGTCGCTGTAGTTGCGTCGGTCGGGCGTTGATATCAATAGCATTCCGCCAGGCGCCAGCAATCGCGAGAATCCATCGAGCATGCGTTCCTGCGCCTGCACGTGCTCCAGCGTCTCGAAGCTGACGACGAGATCGAAGGACGCGTCCGGCAGCGCATCAAGCGCCGTGCAATCGCCACGCTCAAAACGCAGGTTTCCGGCGACATAGCGGTCACGCGCGTGTGCGACGGCCTGTTCCGAAAGATCCACGCCAAGCACGCTGCTGGCGCGGCGCGCGAGGAGTGCGCTGCCGTAGCCCTCGCCGCAGGCCGCGTCGAGCGTGCGTCGGCCCTCAGCAAGCGCAAGCGCGAAAGCATAGCGGTGCCAATGCTCGTACCAGATTTCGCGCACGCATTCCGGCGTGAAGCGTTCACCGCTGAATTCGAGGACAAGGTCGGACATGCGATCAGTCGTACATGCGGTCAGTTGAACAATTCGTGTTGCGCCGGGGTGTTGCGCACGGACCTGAGACGCTCGCCGAAACGGTGACGCAAATGCTGCAGCGGATCGCGCATGATGAACTCGGCGATAAGCGCATTGTAGCCGGGGTAGCGCGCATTCAGCCTCGCGAGGTTCTCGCCCCCCGGCGCCAGACCCTCCGCCGCGAATGAAGCCCCGCCCCGATGCGCGACGTAGGCGTCGTCGCAGAGCACATTGCGCCAGCCGTGCGCCTCGGCACGCAGGCAGAAGTCGTTCTCCTCGCCATAGCCGCGTCCGAACGTGGCCTGATCGAGATCACCAATCGCCTCCAGTGCCGCGCGCCGCAGGTACAGGCAGAATCCCACGCCGGTAGGCAGGTCCGGATACTCGGGCGCATCCTGGGCTGCTGCGTGGGCGAGCGCGTCGATATCGTCGGGCAGCGGCGCGCTACGACAGAAGTCGGGAAAGGAACAGATCTCGGCATTGTTGGACCATGGTGTGATCGTCGCGATACGGGCGTCGCTGGCGGCGCATTTCCTCAAGCGATCGAGCCAGCCGGCACTGGTCACGGTATCCGAGTTGAGCAAGACGACATCATCGGGAGCGGTTTCGCGCAACGCGAGGTTGACGTTTCCGACGAAGCCGAGATTGAGTTCGCGCCGCACATGGCACAGGTCCAGTCGCGCACGCGCGACGAATGCGCGCACGATCGCGCCGACTTCGTCACCCGGAGACGCGTCATCGGCCACCAGCACCGGGACACGGTTCGCGACAGTTCGCTCCAGACTGGCCAGACAGGCGCCGAGATCGATGGCGGCGCGATACGCCGGCACGATGATGCGAACGCCCATCGCTATTCGTCTCCGCTCCCGAACCAGCGGTGTGGCAACCTCACCAGCCCCAGCTCGCGCGACTTGCCGCGCACCACGAGGCCCCGCTCGACGGTATCGAACAGCCGTACACCCTCGGGATCGAGCGCGTGCAGCTTGATCGTGTAACCACCCGGCAGGATCGGCAACGCCTCGAAATGGCATTCGAACGCCCAGTGTTGCGCATCGACGCGAACGGCCGCGGCCGCATCGATCTCCGACGTGGTGCCATAGACAGGCGTGCCATCGGCGCGCAACAAGCCGATACCCAACTCGGGACGACGGCCGTCAGGCGCATAAACCACGACCCGCAGCGCGATCGACCCGGCCTGATGCAGCACCTGCGGCGCACTGTCTTCGGAGCCGTTCAAGCGCACTTGCGTGATGCGGTACTCGCCCCCGGCGTAATCACGCTCGAACTGCGGCCCGGATTCGCGCAGCGACTTTCGTTCGTGGTAAGCGAGATAGTCCTGCGTTACAGCGAAGACATCGCCGTAGGCTTCGACGTTGCCGTCCTTCAACCACAGCGCGTGCTTGCACAGTTTCTGGATGTGGTACATCGAGTGCGACACCAGCAACAGCGTGCCGCCGCCCTCGAGAAAGCTTTCAATCCAGCGGATGCACTTCTTCTGGAAGGACTCGTCGCCGACTGCCAGCACTTCGTCGGTGATCAGCAGATCGGGCTTGACCGCCGCGATGATGGCGAAGCCCAGACGCACCACCATGCCCGAGGAATAATGTTTGACCGGCTCATCGATGTAACGGCCGATGTCCGCGAATGCAAGAATCTCCTCGACGCGCTCGGCGATCTGCACCGAGCTCCAGCCCATCAGGCCGGCGGCCACGCGTATGTTCTGGCGCCCGCTGAGTTGCGGATCGAAGCCGGCGCCGAGTTCGAGCAAGGCACCTAGAGACCCTACACGCTGCACCGTTCCGGCGTCGGGTGAATTGACGCCGCACAGCAGTTTGAGCAGGGTGGATTTGCCGGCGCCGTTCTCGCCGATGATACCGAGCGATTCGCCCCGGTCGATACGGAAGTTCACGCCCGCCAGAACCGGCCTGCGTTCCACCTCGCGCCCGGCCAACAAGCGGAAGAAGGCGCCGAGCCTGCCCGCGGGATCGGTCCGTGCGGGATAGGCCTTGCCGAGGTTCGCGACCTCGATCAGCGGTCCGCTCATAGATAGTCCGCCAGTTTCGTCCGGAGGCGGCGATGCATGCCCCACGCCAGCGAGCCGATCACGCCGATGGCGGCCACCGAACGGAGCGCATCGCCGAGGAGTGCGTTACCGGTCAGCAGTCCGTCACGCACCAGGGCGATCGCGCCTCCGATCGGATTCCACTGCAGCCATTCCTGCATGAACGCGGGAGCGGCCTGCGCCGGATACAGGATCGGCGAAAGGAACAATGCCGCGGTCAGCACCTGTGGCAGCAGTTGTTGCAAATCGCGGATGAACACCGTGGCAAGCGCTAACGCCACCCCGCAAGCCACGGCGAGACCCATCAAGAGGAACCATCCGATGAGGACGGCATGCAGGTCGCCGAAATGCACCTGCAACCCGGTCAGCGTCAGCGCAAGCAACACCAGTACGAATCCCGACGCATGGAATCCGAACGCCACGATCACTCTCGCACCGATGAGGTGCCAGGGTTCGATCCTGACCTTGGAGATGAGTGCGGAATTTTCCACCAACGCGCCTGCTGCGCGCGTCACAGCCTCGGCGAACGCCAGCCAAGGCCACATGCCGATCGCGAGGAACGCCAAATAGCTCACGCCGGGAATCCCCGGATCGCGCGCCTTGAAGAT
>JBKJTK010000402.1:0-10567 GCA_046590875.1 Chiayiivirga sp. | reverse complement strand
CGTGGTGATCGGGCTGCCGTCCCGTTGCTCGGGCGCCGCATAGGCTGGCGTGAACGCGGGCATCTGGGTGACTACGCCGTCCTCGTCTTCGTCGAGCAGCTTGGCGATGCCGAAATCGAGCAGCTTGACGGCCCCTTCTTGAGTGACCAGCACGTTCGACGGCTTGAGGTCGCGATGCACGATCAACGCGCGGTGCGCGGCATCGACGGCGAGGCAGACGATGGCGAAAAGACGAAGGCGCTGGCGCAGGTTCAACCCGTGCTGACGGGCGTGTTCGGTGATCGGCGCACCGTCGACCAGTTCGAGCGCGATGTACGGCAATCCGGTTTCGGTCACGCCGCCTTCGATCATGTGCGCGATGTTCGGGTGTCGAAGCTGGATCAGCGCGCGCTGCTCGCGACGGAACAGACGTTGCTCGGCGGGCCCGAAAAGTCCACGCCGCATCAGTTTTAGCGCGACCTGTTGAGATGCGCCTTCGACCACACGGGTGGCTCTGAAAACGGTCGACGAACCGCCTTCTCCGAGGACTTCAACCAACTCGAACGGACCGATCCGACTGCCTGGCGGCAAGTGGGACGAAATAGGTTCCGGCAGGCCAATCGCGTGCGCTAGCCGCTCGGGGTCGCGGCCAAACAGTGGCTCACCCGCATCGGCGTCGGAACCAAGTAAGGCCTCGGCACGCGCGTGCAGCGCGGGATCGGCACACATGTCGTCGAGAAACGCGCGCCGCTTCGACGGGGCCAGCAGCACCGCTGCATCGAAAAGTTCGCGCAAGGAAAGCGGAGTGGGTGACATGGCCTGTAGCTTGTTGGAGAGTTTGGGCGCGTTCCGCCCGGTCGCGGAAGTGCGTCACCCGCCGAGCTCTTCCTTGAGGAAGGCGCGCGCGAATCGCCAGTCGCGCGCGACCGTGATGCGCGCGACGCCGAGGATCTCGGCGATCTGCTCCTGGGCGAGGCCTGCGAACCAGGTCAGTTCGACGACCTGTGCGGCGCGCGCGTCGGCATCCGACAAGCGCTGCAGCGCCTGCTCGAGGGTCAGCGCTTCTTCGGCGCTGTCGATCGCCAATCGATAGTCGCTCGCAGTCAGCGTGGTGCGTTGCCACTCGCCGCCGGCACGCAGCCGCAAGCGATCGCGCGCCCGATCGGCAAGCAGATGGCGCATGGCCTGCGCTGCATAGGTAAAGAACTGGTTGGGATGCCCGAACGCGATTTCGCCATGGCTTCTCACGCGCAGGTAGAGATCGTGCACGAGCGCCGTGGTGTCGAGCGTGCCGTGCGCTCCCTTCCCCAACTGTTTGCCGGCCATCGCCTTGAGGCGCGCGTAAACCGCAGCGAACAACGCATCGGTTTTCAGTTCGCCCACGACCTCATCAGTCGGATTCACCGCGTCACGCATCGAGCCACCTCCGCGGCAACGAGTGTAAACCGACGCGATGAAGGTGTCCTGACGTGACGACACCGCGCCTGCCACGCAGTGCAGCGGCGTGGCAGCCGCAGCGGCGCAAGTGAGGCGCTGACGGCCGAACCCCGCCGCGCGGTTCACCCGCAGGCGGCGCGCGCGGCCTGCGCAACGCGCCGCCGCGCCGCCGCGGTTGTTCATGGGAGTTCGAAGCCGTCGCGGAAGATGGCGTTAGGGAGATTGCAACCCGGCTCGCCCGCCTGGCGCTCGAAGGCGCCGAGATCGCGCACGCCGTACAGGTCCGGCACGCAGGCGACGTCCTGGTCCCGCGGCAGATTGTCGAGATCGCGATCGTCACCCACGACGGGTGGAGCGAAATCAATGGCGAGCGAATCCCGGGTCAGGTGATAGTTGCCGCTGGCGGCATCGACGAAAGCCGGATCGCCGCTGATGATGCTCGGGTCGCTGGGAAGCGTCGTGATGTCGTTCGCCAGCACATATTGGACGTTGAGCAGCCCAGGAGTGCCCGAGTATGCAATCGTCAGATGGCCGGGCTGGTGGATGATGCTGCCTTTCAGAAGCAACCCACCCTCGATATGCAGCACGTCTGTCGAGCCGATGAGATTGTCGGCGATCGTGCAGTCCACGATCGAGGATCCCCCGAAGGCCTCGGTCCGGATCAGTTGCCGGGTGAACTCGTTGTTGGCCATCAAGCAGGTGGACAGCTGGGGGCCATAACCGTCATCAGCGCGGATCGAGTAGCCGCCTCGGTTGGCGCGCATCTCGAACCGCGAGGCTCGCAGGGTCGCGCCCTCCAGGAGACGGATAGTGGCGCCCGCCGCTGGGCCCGTGTCCGCGACCGTATCGTTGCTGGAGAGGGTGTTGCATGGCACCCCGCTCGCGCAGCGTAGCGCGCCCGCCCGTGTGCATTGGGGGTCGTTCAGATGAATTTCGCCGCCGCTATAGCCAATGGAGTCGAAGCTGTCCGAGTTCCCGAAGATCGCGCTGCCATCCCGGGCGAAATTGTCTTCGATGCGGAAGTCCCACGAGCACAGACGCGCAATGGAGCTCTCGAAGAAGCCCTCGTAGCTCTGCAGGTACACGCCGCCACCGGTATCCGATGCATCGTTGCCACGAACCATGATCGGTTGCGATGGATTGGTCGTGAACAGGTGGACCAACGCGTCGGCTCCGTCGCTGGAGCCGCTGATGATCGAGATGCCGCCGCCGTCGACCGCGCTGTTGGAGTAGATCGCCCCGAGTCCTCCTTGTCCCGACGTGCCGAGGTAGGCGATGGCCGGGCCGCTCACCTGCAGACCGCCGCCGTAGCCGGTTCCGCTGGCCTGGCCCAGGGCATCGTTGAAGGCGATGAGGCTGGACGGCGCCGTCATGGTCATTTCCAACGGTCCGGCGATCGACACGCCGCCGCCATTGTTGCGCGCGGTGTTGCCGGTAATCAGGGTGCTCGCGCTGATAATCAGTTCGGCGTTGCTGCCGGTCGCCAGCGCGTAGATGCCGCCGCCGGTGCCGGCAGTGTTGTTGGTGATGCTGCTTTCGATGATCTCCAGCGCGCCGTCGCCCTGGAAGTAGATGCCGCCCCCCGCTACGTCGCCACCTGGATCACCCAGCGTCAAGTTGAGATGGCGCAGTTTGACGATCACGCCAGTACCCGCGAAAACTCTCAGTACGGTGGCGGCTGCGCCACCGGCTCCACTGACGACGGTCTTGATGTTGTCAGTGGCGGCTTGGGTACAGGTGGCGAAGCCACCGACCAGGTTCAGGTTCTGGCTGTCGTTGATCGTGTTGGCTTCGGGTTCGTAGGTAAGCGAACGCGTCAGGCGAACCGTATCGGCGCCAGGCGCCGCGCTGGCCGCATTGAGCGCGGACTGAATGGTGCCGTGGGTACAGCCGGGACCGCTGCCGACCGTGAAGATCGCGGCCGAGGCGTCGCTGCACAGCGCGATGGAAAAGGCCAGGCAAGCGCTGAACCAATGGATCAATGGGCGTCGACACATGGCGGTTTCTCCAGCGTCCGGGGAGCGGGCGTACTTCGGGTAACGCCGTTTTGCGCCCCGGGGTATCACGGGCCATTCCCGGGCCGCGATGGGCGCGCCAAGAGTGCTGTGCCGCTTGCCTCCCGCAATGCGCGAGCGGGCATAATCCGGCCATGTCGGAAATCTGGGTCATCGACGACGACCGCTCGGTGCGCTTCGTGCTCGCCGAGGCGTTGCGCGCGGACGGCTTTGCAGTGCGCGAGTTCGAGGGTGCGGCGACGATGCAGCGGGCGTTGGCGCAGCACACGCCGGATCTCGTCTTCACCGACGTGCGCATGCCCGAAATCGATGGCCTGCAGTTGTTGGACGCACTCAAGACCGGACATCCCACGCTGCCCGTCATCGTGATGAGTGCCTGGACCGACGTGCCGAGCACCGCCGGCGCGTTTCGCGGCGGCGCACACGATTTCCTCTCCAAGCCCTTCGATCTCGATGTCGCGGTGGCGATGGCGCGACGCGCGTTACAGGTGGAAGCGCCGGCCACGGTGGCGGAGGAGCCGGTGCTCGACGACGCCGAACTGCTCGGCGATTCGCCGGCGATGCGGGAGCTGTTTCGCAACGTCGGAAAACTCGCGCAGGCGCCCTTGTCGGTGTTGGTCATCGGCGAGACCGGCACTGGCAAGGAGCTGGTCGCGCGTGCCCTGCATCGGCATTCGCCGCGCGCCGCGAAGCCCTTCGTTGCGCTCAACACCGCGGCGATCCCCTCGGAACTGCTCGAGTCCGAACTGTTCGGACACGAGGCCGGCGCCTTCACCGGCGCCGCCAAGCGCCACGTGGGCAGGTTTGAACAGGCCGATGGCGGCACCCTGTTCCTGGATGAGATCGGCGACATGCCGCTGTCGTTGCAAACGCGCCTGCTGCGGGTGCTGGCCGAGGGCGAGTTCTTCCGTGTCGGCGGGCGCGAACTGATCCGGGTCGATGTGCGCGTGCTCGCCGCGACCCATCAAGACCTCGACGCGCGCGTCGTCGACGGTCGCTTCCGCGCCGATCTTTTGCATCGACTCGATGTGGTACGACTGGTGTTGCCGCCGCTGCGCGCACGCCGCGAGGATGTGGCGGCACTGGCGCAGCGCTTCCTCGCTCAAGCCGTGCGACGGCTCGGCCTCAATGCCAAGCGCTTTGCCCCCGCGACGTTGCAGCGACTCGCCGCGCATGATTGGCCCGGCAATGTGCGCGAACTGGAGAATCTGTGCTGGCGCGTGGCGGCGCTCGCGCCGGGCGACACGGTGCTGGCGGCGGACCTTCCTTTCGACGCCAGCACCCGCGCTCCGGCCGCTGCGAGCTCAGGCAATCCGCTGTCGAACTGGGAATCCGCGCTGCGACAATGGGCCGAGTGCGAACTCGCCTCGGGCCGCGACGGGTTGCATGCGCTTGCAATCGAACGCATGGAGCAGGTGCTGTTCGACGTCGCCCTCGTGGCTACGGACGGGCATCGTCAGCAGGCGGCGGCTCGGCTGGGCCTGGGTCGCAATACTCTTACGCGCAAACTCGGCAGACGCCCGAGTTGAATCGAGGAGGTTATCTGACCGCCGGACGCGCCGCGTTGCGCGCGACCGGGTGGCGTCAAGGCGTGGTTTCGAATCCGCTCTTGAAGACATCAAGCGGCGGCAGCAGCGCCCAGGTCCCGCTCAATGCGGAAATCGGCTGACCGACAAAGTCACGCGGCGAGAGGATCTCGTACTGCTCCACGATGGCCTCGCGCAATGCGCGGCTTCCGTTGCTGCGGAAATGTGCGAAGACCAGGTCCATCTTGTCGAGCATGTTGGCCGTGATTGGTGCGCTGCCATTACTGTTGACGAGCGACTCCATGGCGGGCATCCAGGCATCCTTGGCGTCCCATAGCGTGCGGTAGAAGCTCGGCTCTTGCAGCGTGACGACATAGAACTCCGTCTCGAATTGTTCGTAGAGGTTGATGTACTCGCGTCCTTTCGGGGTGACGTTGAGCACTCCGTCGCGGAAGTCGCGCAGGGTTTGCGTTTCGGCCTGAGTCCCCATCAAGGCGGTTGGAGGAATCGTGGCTTTCGCAACCGTCCCCGGCGCCGTACTGCAACCGAACATGAGGCACTCGACGGTGCAGAAATTGCTCGCGTTGGTGGGGTCGGCAGGAAATACCACCACCGGCACCTCAAGCGGTGGCCGTAGCGTTACACCCGGCATGCTGGGCATCCCCAGGGAAATATTGAACGTTCCCGAGGTCGTGGTTTCCTGTCTCGACAACTCGACCGTGGCTCGAATCTGACCGTCGAAAAAAAACGCAGGGTAGGAGGCCAACGGGGTGCCAACCCCAGGCAGAGACGTGCCTGCGACAATCGGTTGGCTCGAGAGCAGTTCGACCAGAATCCCGTAACCCTGCAGCCCGTAGATGGTGGACGTGATCGCAAAGCCAATCTCCGGCGGGGTCGTTGCACCGGCCCTCACAAAGCTGCGTATCCCCGAGGGGTTGCCGCTGAACAGCGTGTTGCTGGCGCGATCCACGGCGAGTGACTGTCCGCTAAGAAGTGACTGCGCACGCGCGCTGAGCTGCAGCGTGGGAACGTCCACGCGGAAGATTCGGGTGGAATACGAGCCGAACCTCTGCCGCGACACCAGCACATCCGGATGCGCCGTGGGGGGCGCCTGAACCTGCATCACTTCGATTGCCACGGCGACACCCTCGCCGGCGGCTCCGAGCTGTTGCGAGAGCAGGAAGGCCCCGGGCGTACCGCCCTGCAGGCCGCCCTGATTGATCCACACTTCAACCTCTCCCGTCGTGGCGCCGGACACCACGTCGGAATCGCCATCGGCGTCGAAGTCCGTGCACATCGCCAGCAACAGATCGCGATTCAAACCCGTGATCGCAAGTTCGTTGAAGGTGCCGCTGCTGGGTTGCCACACGCGCTGCGGTGCGGGTCCCACTGTGAGCAGCGCAGCGCCGGACACGCTGGCATCGGCCACCATGCCCACGGCAGTGCGCGCGTTGCCGGCGTGGGGAAAGGTCTGCGCCAAGGTGACCAGACCATCGCTCCCATTCCAATGCAGCACCAGGTTGGGCGAATTATTCCCCTGCACTGCGACCACGGCCCCGACGAAGCTCATGCCAACCCGCACATCGAACGGGGCCAGCGAGCGAAGGGCGGGCAAGGCGAAGCGCTGCGGCGAACGCTGCAGCCTCGGCTCGCCCGGGGCGACTTCGCCTTGACGATTGAGCAACAGGATCAGCGAATCGTTGGGATCTGTGGTCGCAACCACGATGTCGCCGTCGCCGTCGAATTCGATGTCGACCACGATCGCATCACGTACGGGCGCAACGATGCCAAGATCCGGGCCGAGCGAAAATCCGAATGCCCCCGCATCGTTGCGTTCCCACAACTCAATGAACCCGCTGTCAACGGCGCCGCGACGCAGCAACAGGTCGGGACGCATGTCGCCCGCGAGGTTGCTCACCGCGATGCCCCGGCTGGTACCACCGAACTGCCCCTGCGCCAAGCTGCTTTCGGCGAGCACCAATTGCGCGTGCGCTGTGGGAGCGCCGAGGAGGAGACACAGCAGGCCGCTTGCGGCGGGCCATATCTGCTTTCCGATACGGACGGAACAGGCCATCGATGCGCTCGCTCGGAGGGGGCGAGGCAGTATACAAAGCCGCAGCGGATAACGTGTTGCAACCTCTCCTTCCGCGGCGGGCCGCCCTGCGGACAAGCGACCCACGATCGTCGCCACTCGCGTGACGACGACCTAAATCAGGCGCGTTGGATCATTCGAATTCGATCGTCAGATCGTCTGCGCAAAAATCGAATGCGATCGCCTCGGAGACCGAGTCGTCGGCGAACGTGGCGCGGAACTGCCATTCACAACCGGATTCGTCGGTGCTCTCGTCCCAGGTGGCTTCCGCGCTGGCGCCGGCGGGAATACCCTGGCCCACGTCGAAATCGCCCCACGATGTTCCGTCTTCGGAAACTTCGATGCCGGTGATCTTGTTGTCGGTATTGTTGGCGATGGTGAAGGTGTAGGCAGCCTGGCTCAGGCCGGGCAAAGCAAACAGGGCAACGGCAAGCAGCATGGAGCGCATGGATTCATCCTCCGCGAGAAATTCGCGCGCCGAGCATAGCGACTCTGGATCGCGCCGGCGGAGTGGGCGCAGATGTTCACAATCGCGCAAAAAAAATCACGCGAGAGGCTGTGTCGCGATGCGGAGCCGGCGCAGCTTTACGCCAGCCGCCATTGGCCGGGAGCAAGCCCGTCCAATCGATGTGCGCCGATCGCGATGCGGATCAGGCGCAGCGTCGGCAGTCCGACGGCCGCAGTCATGCGCCGCACCTGGCGGTTGCGGCCTTCGCTGATGCTCAGTTGCAACCAGGAATCGGGCACGGTCTTGCGATAGCGCACCGGGGGATCGCGCGGCCATAGCCAGTCCGGTGTGGCATCCCGTCGGGTGACTCGCGCGGGTGACGTGAGGCCGTCGTTGAGCACCACGCCGCGGCGCAACGATTCGAGTTGTTCGTCACGCGCGGTCCCTTCCACCTGGACCAAATACGTCTTGGCTTCGCGGTGACGCGGGTCCGTGAGGCGATGCGCGAGTGCGCCATCGTCGGTAAGCAGCAACAAGCCTTCGGAATCGAAGTCCAGACGGCCCGCGGCGTAGACGTCCGACGGCAGTCCGAACTCGGCCAAGGTGCGGCGCGGCGGAATGCTGCGTTCGATCGCTTCGCGGTTACGCGCTCGACCGCTATCGCGGTTACGCAGGGCTTCGCCCTGACGCGGCGCTCCGTCAGTGAATTGGCACAGCACGCCGCAGGGTTTGTTCAATGCGATCAACATTCGACTATATCCATCAGGTAGGTCATTCCCGCGATGCGTCCGCGCCGAAATCGCGCAGCAGGGCGAGGTAGAAACGCACGCCGCGCGCATGCTCGGCGAGCGCAATGCGCTCGTCGGTGCCATGCAGCGCGGCGAGTTCGTCGGGTTGCAGCTTGAACGGCGCGAAGCGATACAGCTTGTGCGTCAGGGCGGCGTAATGGCGCGCGTCGGTCGCGCCGTTGGTGACGTAGGGTGCGACGATCAGGTCGGGTTCCGGCGACACGCGCCGCAGCGCGCGTTCGATTGCCACAAACGCCGCATCATCCCACGGCGCCGGTGCGGTCGGTTCGCTGCCGAAGGCGCTGTGGGGCTCGATCTCGATGGTTTCGTCGTCCACTGTCGCGCGAACGTGCGCGAGCACTCCGGCAATGCTGTCGCCGGGACGGATACGGAAGTTCACCACGGCGGTGGCTTGCTGCGGCAGCACGTTGTCCTTCACCCCGGCGTGGAACAGGGTCGGCGCGGTGGTGGTGCGCAAGGTGGCATCCGAGACCGGGGAATCCGCAAACAGCGATTCCACCAGCGGCGCGGTCAGCCACAAATTGGCCAGCACCACACGCCGTGCCCACGGCAGGTGCGGCGCGACGCGATGCAACAGTTCGCGTTGCACCGCGCCGATGCTCGACGCAGGTCGTTGGTCTTCGAGTTTCGCGACCGCCCCGGCGAGCACGCCGATGACGGTGTGGCGCGGCGGCATCGAGGAATGTCCGCCCTCGCCGCGCACGCGCAAACGCACACTGAGAAAACCCTTTTCCGCAACGCCGATGGTGGCCAGCGGCGCACTCACGCCGCTCAAGGAGCCGACCGTCAGCGCACCACCTTCGTCGAGTACGAACGCCGGCTTCACACCGCGCTGAAGCAGCAACGCGGCCATCACCGCCGCGCCTTGCTGACCGCCGACTTCCTCGTCGTGCCCGAACGCCAACCACACCGGACAGCGCGGGACGAAGCCTTCGCCCAGCAACTGCTCCACGGCCTCCAAGATGCCAAGCAGCGACGCCTTGTCGTCGATCGCCCCACGGCCCCAGACCCTGCCCTCCGCGATGACGCCCGCAAATGGCGGATGACTCCAGTCGGTTTCGGTGCCGGGTTCCACCGGCACCACATCCTGGTGCGCGAGCAGCAGCAAGGGCGCGCAAGACGCCTGGCCTTCCCAGCGGTACAGCAGACTCGCGTCGTTGATGACCTCGCGCGCGAGCGTGGCGTGCACGCGCGGGTACTCGCGTTCTAGCAGCTGGTGCAGCGCGTGGAAAGCCTCGAGCGCGGGTGCGTCGGGCGTGGCGCTGATGGTCGGAATCGCGATCGCTGCGCCAAGTCGTCGGGCCAACGCGGCTTCGTCCAGCAGCGGAGCGTAGCCGTCGACCTTCATCGTCGTTAGTGGCGGGCGCCAAGTGTTGAACAGCAACACCGCGCCGAGCGCGACGGCGAACAGGAGCAGGGACAGGACGATCCGTTTCATCAAGGCAGCGTTTCGGAACCGGACGTCAGCATGCCGCAAAAAAGACACCCTCCGCGCAGGAGGGTGTCAGGGTTGATACCCGGGCGACGCGGTGCGCGCGACTTAGGGTTTCAGGAACTTCAGCGTCATGCGGTCGGACTCGCCGATTTCGATGTACTTGGCGCGGTCCTGATTTTTCAGGGCCAGCGTCGGCGGCAGGGTCCACACGCCTTCCGGATGGTCTTTGGTGTCCTTGGGATTGGCGTTGACCTCGCTCTGGTCGGCCAGAACAAAGCCGGCACCGATTGCCAGATCGATGATTTGCGCTTCGGTGACATAACCGGACTTTCCATCGGTGGCGTCGCCAGGGGCGGCGCGGTGATCGACCAAGCCGAGCACGCCGCCGGGTTTGAGCACGTCGGCAAAGGCCTTGAAATAAGCTGGCGCGGTACCCTCGGCGATCCAGTTGTGCGCATTGCGGAAGCTCAGCACCATGTCCGCCGAAGCAGCGGGCCCAAAACTCGGCGTGCGCGGATCGAAGCGCCGCACTTCGGTCTGGCCGAAATACTTCTTGGCCAGCAGCAAGGTGGAGAGCTTTTTGTTCAGATCCGCGCGGTAGGCCGGCTGATCCGGCACCTGCTCGTCCCATACCGCGGCAATGTAGTGCCCCGTACCCTTCAACAGCGGGGCGAGGATCTCGGTATACCAGCCTGCGCCCGGGGTGATCTCAATCACCGACATCTTCTGTTGCAGGCCAAAGAACGACAGCGTTTCCTTCGGATGGCGATAGATATCGCGAGCCTGATTCTGCGGGGACCGGATCGGCAGCGTCAGCACATGGTCG
>JBKJTK010000225.1:0-7911 GCA_046590875.1 Chiayiivirga sp. | reverse complement strand
GATCACCTTGCGGAAGGCCTTGAGGTCAAGTCGGTCCTCGAACATCAGGACCCCGGTGATCATCATCAGGTTGGTCGGTTTCTCCATCCGCAGCCAGGCGGTGTCGACTTTCGACATGGGCTCGCGCCGGCCCTTGCGCGCCCTGACCAGTACCGACTCCAGCAGTGTCATCGATGTTTCCCCCGGTTGCAGCGTCGATGGTGCCCCGCGCCGACCGGGAGCGTCAAACGGGATCAAGCACCGCGCATGCGTTGATAGGCGTCGAGCGCCGTTGCTCGGCTCTGGCTCAGGTCGACGATCGGTGCGACTGGATAAGCAGGCGCATGCCGGCGCAAGAGGTCCGGGTGCTCCCATGGCGCGAACAGCGCCGTCTCCGGGAGGCGAGCCAGTTCTGGCAGCCAGCGACTCACATAGCGTCCCAGGGGGTCGAAACGCCGCGCCTGGCTGACCGGGTTGAAAATTCGAAAGTACGGCGCCGCGTCCGCACCGGTGCCCGCCGACCACTGCCAGCCCTGCGTGTTGTTGGCGAGGTCCGCGTCCACCAGCGTGTCCCAGAACCAACCCGCACCGTGCCGCCAGTGCTGCCGCAGGTTCTTGGTCAGGAAACTGGCGACAACCATGCGCACGCGATTGTGCATCCAGCCGGTCTTCCACAGTTCGCGCATGCCCGCGTCGACGATCGGTATCCCGGTATTGCCGTGTTGCCACGCCCGTAGGGCGCTTGAGTCCGTATCCGCCCAGGGAAACGCGTCGAACTTCTGGTTGAGGTTGGCGTCGGTGCTGGTGGGAAAGTGGTACAGCAGATGATGCGAGAACTCACGCCAGCCGAGTTCCTTCATGAAGACTTCGATCGCGGCCTCCGCCTCGGCTGGCCATCGCAGGCTGCGCAGCCGCGCGACAATGCGGCGCGGCGAGATCTCGCCGAAATGCAGGTGCGGCGAGAGCCGCGATGTGCCGATGCGATCCGGCAGATCGCGTTGCGAAGCGTATCCTGCAGCGGCGCCCTCGATGAAGGCGTCGAGCATGTCGCGCGCACCGGCCTCACCGGGCTGCCAGTGTTCCCAGAAGCCGCGGTCCCACCGCGGTTGCGGTCGAGGCAGCAAATCGTCGATCGCGACCGAGGTCGGAAGGTCACACGTCGGCAGGCTGCTGGGCGTCGAATCCGGTGCCGGCAAGGCGTCCAGCCGCGCGCGCAGGTTGCGCCAGAACGGCGTGAACACCCGGTACGGATCGCCGACGCCGGTCGCGATTTTCCAGGGCTCGATCAACAGCGCCGCATTGTGACTCTCTGCGTTGGTGCCACGCTTAGTCAGTGCCTGTTTCACTATCGTGTCGCGCGCGACGACGCTCGGCTCGTAGCATCGATTCCAGTGCACCGCACCCGCGCCCGTCTCTGCCAGCAGCGACTCCAACGCAGCCAAGGTCGGGCCACGGCGCAGGATGAGCCCGGATCCCAGGAGGCGCAGGTCAGTGTCGAGTGCTTCCAGCGATCGCCGCAGCCAAGCCGTGCTGGCGGCGCCCGGCGCCCACGGCGCTTCCTCTTCCGGCGCGTGGATATAAACCGGCAGCACCGCGCCATCGCGTAGAGCGACCTGCAACGCCGGGTTGTCATCGAGACGCAGATCGCGCCGCACCCACCAGATGGATCTGCTCATGCTCGTAGTTCGCTCCTGACGCGAATCCGTTGCTGTGCCGACCGGGAGGAGTCCGCCCGAGATTCGCCATGCGCCGTCCCATCGCTGCCACAGCGCCAGCCTATACTCCGCGCTGAACTCACGAGGTGGACAACGATGGGCAAGAGACTGGCGACACGGTTGTGGACGCGGCGTGTACTGGGCCGTCTGCGCTCAACCTGTCTGATTCTGGGCAGTGTGATCCTGGGTAGCGTGTTTCTCGTGGGTTGCGGCAAGGAACCGACGCCCGCACCGATCATCGCGACACCCGCCCCCGCCCCCGCCGCGGCAGAGAGCCAGGCGTTTGCGCTGCTCGAAGCCGGCAGCGAGGAATACCAGGGCCGGCCGGCGCTCAAATTGCGCTTCTCGCAACCACTGGCGGCGGCGCAGACGTTTGATCAACTGCTCCGGGTCACGGCGCCAGGCGGCGGTGAGCAAGCCGGTGGCTGGGTGCTGGACGAGGACAATCGCAGCCTGCGCTTTCCTTTCGTGCAGGCGAACCAGACCTATATGGTCGCGTTCAAACCCGAAATAACGGCGGCGGACGGTCGCACACTCGGGGTGCAGCCAGCGCGCGAGATATATTCGGGCAATCTACCGCCCGCAGTCGGTTTCGCCAGTCAGGGCAGCGTGCTGCCGGCACGCGAGACCGATGGCCTGCCGATCATCTCGGTCAATGTCGCAGAGGTCGATGTCGAATTCCTGCGGGTGCGAGAGGCGTCGCTATCCCAGTTCTTCGCCCGGTATCTCAGTCCCGATCGCCGCAGCTATTGGGAGATGGGTGATCTCACCAGCATCGCGGACTCGGTCTATTCCAATCGCTTCGCGCTGCAACAGCAGCCGAACCAGCGCAGCGTGAGTTTCCTGCCGGTGCAAACGATCCCGGAACTGCGCGAGCCTGGCCTGTACTTCGCGGTGATGAAGCGCCCCGGCGTGTTCGATGGTCAGCTTGAGACCAGTTATTACTACGTCAGCGATCTTGGCCTGCATGCGCGCGTACAGGCGGGCCAGCTCTGGCTGCACACCGCCTCGCTCGCGAACGGAACTGCCCGCGCCGGAGTAGCCGTACAGGTACTGGACCAGAGCAGCCTGGTGCTGGCCACCGGCGAAACCGATGCGAACGGTGACCTCACTCTTGCCTACACACCGAAAGCCGAACATGTCCTGATCGCACGCAGCGATAGCGAGATCGCGTTGATTCCATTCCGCCAGCCTGCGCTGGATCTATCCGAATTCGCAATCGCCGGCCGCAAGCAGACCCCGCAGGACGTCTACGCATGGTCGGGTCGCGACCTGTTCCGTCCGGGCGAACCGCTGCAGGTGTCGGCCCTGCTGCGCGACTTCGATGGTCGCGCGCTGAAGGAAGCGCAGCCGCTGTTTGCCACCCTGCGCCAGCCCGATGGTCGCGCGGTGTCGACCTTGCCGCTCGAAGCGGGCGAACTTGGCTACTACAGCTATCAGCGCACGCTCGCCGCCGATGCAGCCACCGGAAAATGGACGCTGGAATATCGTCTCGACCCGAGCGCGACCGACCCGCTGGGCCGCTTCGCCTTCCGAATTGAGGAGTTCCTGCCGGAACGCCTGAAGCTTGCACTCGACAGCGACAGTGCCGTGCTGACGCCGGGACAGCCCTTGGTACTCAAGGTTGACGCTGATTATCTCTACGGCGCACCCGCCGGCGGCAATCGTTTTACGGCCGAATTGATCTACCGCAACGCGTCGCATCCGGTCGCCACGCACAAGGACTATTTCTTCGGCGACCCGACGCTGGAACTGCCGAAGGAACCGCAAGCCGCGATCGACGCCAAACTCGGTGACGACGGGACGCTGACGCAGGAAATCGCGCTGTTGCCCGATGGACCCGCCGTCACCGCACCGGTGGAAGTGCTGGTCGCGGGCAGCGTGTTCGAGTCCGGCGGACGCGCGGTGCGGCGTTCGCTGTCGCGCACGATCTGGCCGGCTGACGCGCTGGTCGGCGTCCGTCCGTTGTTCGATCCGGAAGACGGGGCCGACGCCAACACTCGTGCCGGGTTCGAGATCATCCGCAGCAACGCCGCCGGTGAGCTGAAAACAGCGGCGGCGCTGGAACTGAAACTGATTCGCGAACGACGCGACTTCCACTGGAACTGGACCGACGGCCAGGGCTGGCGCAGCGACTACACCCGCCGCTTCGAGACGGTGGAGGAAACCACGCTCGCGCTTGATGGAAAGGGTGCGGCCAAGTTCCTGGCCGGGGTCGAATGGGGCGAATACCGGCTCGAAATCCGCGATCCCGAAACAGGATTGACCCTGCGCTATCCGTTCACCGCCGGCTGGAGCTGGAACGACGACAACCGCGGCATCGACGCGCGTCCCGACAAGGTCAAGTTGGCACTGGACAAGAGCAACTACCGTCCCGGCGACGTGCTGAAGGTGACGGTCACCGCACCCTTCGAGGGACCGGGCGTGTTGCTGGTGGAAAGCGACAAACTGCTCTACCGCACCGAGATCGAGGCGCGCGCGGGCGCGAGCTACGAGATTCCCGTCACACCGGAGTGGCTGCGCCATGACGTTTACGTCACGGCGCTGGTGTTCCGTCCCGACGGCGATGCGGCGCAGACCGGACCGGGTCGCGCCATCGGTGTCGCGCACGTGCCGATGGCGAGTAACGATCGCCGCGCCAGCGTGGAAGTGAAAGCCCCCGCATTGACGCGTCCAGGCGAGACCATCGAGGTCGCGCTGTCCGCGGCGGAATTCGCAGGGACGCAGGCGTTCGTTGTGGTGGAAGCGGTTGACCTCGGCATCCTGAATCTCACCAATTACGCCGTGCCCGACGCCGCAGAATATTTCCTGGCGCAACGTGGACTCGGCGTGGAAGCTTGGGACATCTACGGCCGCGTGATCGAACGCCTGCAGGGCGAACGGGCCCGACTGCGTTTCGGTGGCGACGCGGCACTAGCCGCGTTGCCGCAGGCTCGGCGACCGACCGCCAAGGTGCAGACCGTCGCATTGCATCACGCGCCGGTAACGTTCGATGCACAGGGCAAGGCCCGCGTGAGCTTCATTGCGCCGGAGTTCAACGGCAGTCTTCGTGTTACTGCGTTGGCCTATTCCTCCGATCGCTACGGCAAGAGCAGCGTTGAATCGATCGTGCGCGCACCGCTGGTGCTGGAAGTCAGTACCCCGCGCGCGCTGGCGCCGGGCGACAGCAGCCAGATCAGCGTTGACCTGCACAATCTCAGCGGCGCTGCCAACACCTACAAGGTGACCGCACAAGCTGACGCGCCGTTGTCCGTTCGCGGTGCCGTACAGACCGTCGAACTCGCCGACAACGCACGTCGCACGCTCAGCTTCCCGCTAAGCGCCTTGCCCGGCTATGGGGTCGGCAAGTTCCGCGTCAGCGCGGAATCGGCCAGCGGAAAGCTGCAACGCGACTTCGAAATCGTGGTGCGCCCGGCCTGGCCAACAATCCGCCGCAGTCGCGCGCGCGCGATCGAGAATGCACAGACGCTGAGTTTCGGCCCCCACCTGTTCGAAGGCATGATGGCTGAATCAGGCTCAGCGCTGATCAGTGTGTCGAGCGTGCCGCCGTTGCCATTTGCGTCCGCGATTCAGGGCCTGATCGGTTATCCCTACGGCTGCATCGAGCAGACCAGCAGCCGCGCCTGGCCGCTGGTTTGGCTGGACGAAGCCACCTCGCGCAAGTTCGGGCTGACGCCGCTGCCGGAAGCGCAACGGCGCGACATGCTCGAAGTGGCGTTCGCACGACTCGCCGCGATGCAACTTGAGAGCGGCCACTTTGCCTTCTGGCCGGGCGAAGGTTTTGCTCAGCCACAGATGACGCCCTATGTCACCGACCTGCTGTTGTCGGCGCAGCTTGCCGGCCATACGGTGTCGCAGGCGATGCTGGACAAGTCGCTTGAACGTCTGAACGAAGACTTGCTCACCGGTGGCGACGGCTACTACGACTACGAGAACAGCGAGCATCTGCGCTTCGCCGGACAGGCCTATGCGGGTTACGTGCTGGCGAAGGCGAATCGCGCGCCGCTCGGCACCTTGCGTTCGCTGTACGAGAACGAGCGCAGCAAATCGTTGACCGCATTGCCCCTGCTGCATCTGGGACTGGCGCTGCATTTGCAAGGCGACGTGCCGCGCGGCAAGGCGGCGATCGAGGAAGCGCTGAAGAAAAAGTCAAAGCGCCCGGTCTATCTCGGGGACTATGGTTCTCGGGTACGTGACGAAGCGCTGATCCTGGCGCTGCTGCACGAGCACAAGCTCGCCACGCCGGAGCACAACGCACGCGTGGTGGAACTCGCGCGCGAGCTGCGCAAGCCGGATCGCGAACAGTACTGGTTCAGCACCCAGGAGCAGGTCGCGATCTTCCGTCTCGGCCGTGCCCTGCTGAGCGAAAATCCGAATGGCCTGCAAGGCGAGTTGCGTATCGGCGAGAAGGTCGAAGCACTGGGCGGGCGACCGCTGGTGTCGCGCGAAGTCGCGATTGCCGAACTGCGGCGCGGCGTCAGCCTCGTGCTTCAGGGCGAAGGACCGTTCTGGCTCGCGGAAGACATCGTTGGCACGCCCACGCGCGCGCCCGAAGTGCAGGACGACCCGGTCCGTATTCGTCGCGCCTACTACCACACCGACGGCAAGCTGTTCGAGGGCGGCGCGTTGAAGGAAGGCACGACCTTGATTGCCAAACTCACGATCGAAACGGCGGAAGCCATGCCCGACGCGCTGGTGGTCGACCTGTTACCGGCCGGCATCGAGATCGAGAATCTCGCACTCGGGGACCGCGGCGCGCTGGGCGAACTGGTGCTGGATGGGATCACGCTCAATCAGCGCGAGTACTCCGCCGAAGTGCGGCACGAGGAATTCCGCGACGACCGCTACGTCGCGGCGGTGAAACTCCACGGCGGCTCGCCGGCGCACCTGTTCTATCTGGTGCGCGCGGTCTCGCCCGGCCGCTACGTGGTGCCGCCGCCGACGATCGAAGACATGTACCGTCCACGCCTGCGCGGCCTCGGCAAGTCGGTGCCCGAGTTGCTGGAGGTCACTCCTCCATGAGCGGGCCACGGTGAGTTCGCGCTGGCGCGAGCTCGGTGTCGCGGTTGCACTCTTTGGTGCAACCGCGGCACTGGCTTTCGCCCTGGATCGCCTGTTCCCCTTGCCCCTGCCCGATTTGCAGCGCGACGGCGCGACCGTGGTGCTGGCCGCCGACGGCACACCGCTGCGAGCGTTTGCCGATCGCGAGGGCGTCTGGCGATATCCGGTCACCCCTCACGAGGTCTCGCCGCATTATCTGGATGCGCTCATCGGCTACGAGGACCGCTGGTTCTGGCGACATCGCGGCGTAAATCCGCTCGCGCTCGGGCGCGCGCTCTTGCAAGCGCTGTGGAACGGCGAAGTCGTTTCCGGCGGATCGACGCTCACGATGCAGGTCGCGCGCCTGATCGAACCGATCCCGCGAAGTGGCTTTGGCAAAATCCATCAGATGCTGCGCGCGCTGCAACTGGAATGGCATCTGGACAAGCACGAGATACTCGCGCTCTACCTCGACTACGCGCCGTTCGGCGGCACCCTGCAAGGCGTGCAAGCAGCGAGCTACGGCTATCTCGGCAAGTCATCCCTCCAGCTTTCACACGCCGAGGCCGCGCTCCTCGCAGTGTTACCGCAGGCACCGAGCCGGTTGCGGCCCGACCGTCATGCCGATGCCGCACGTAGCGCGCGCGACAAGGTGCTGGATCGGCTCTCGAAGCAACGCGTGTGGAGCAAGGCCGACGTGCGCGACGCACGGATGGAGGCCGTCGTCGCGCGCCAACTGCAACCGCCGCTGCACGGTGCGCTGCTCGCCGAGCGTCTGCGTCAGGCCGAACCGCAGTCGCGCCGTATCCGCAGCACGATCGATTTCGAATTGCAGCGTCGACTCGAAGCGCGCGTCGCAGATTGGGTCTCGCGCCTGCCGCCGCGCACCTCGGCTGCGGTCATCGTCGCCGACACCGGCACCCTGGAAGTGCGTGCCTACGTCGGCACCGCGCGTTTCGCGGATGCAGCCAGCTATGGACATCTCGATATGGCGAGCGCGTTCCGTTCGCCCGGCTCCACGCTCAAACCCTTCCTCTACGGCTTGGCGCTCGACGACGGCCTGATTCATTCGGAAAGTCTGCTGGTCGATGCGCCGCAGAGTTTCGACGGTGGTTACCGACCTGGCAATTTCGACGGCCGTTTCCGCGGCCCGGTAAGTGCGACAGATGCCTTGCAG
>JBKJTK010000342.1:0-2751 GCA_046590875.1 Chiayiivirga sp. | reverse complement strand
CGTATTCGATGCGGCACAACAGCGCGTTTACCGTGGTCGTACCCGTGTACCGCGCAGTCGGAGCGTCGATCGCACCCGTCAGCGCACCGGTTTTGGAGCCGGTGATGGTCGAATATGGCAACGGCTCGATTTCGTCGTCCCCGTCCGTTGAACGGTCAGCGTCGAAGTAGTACATCCGCGCACGTCGGGCCGTGTCGCGTTCGGCACCACAAGGGTGGGGGGAGGCATCTGACGCCTCACAAGCAAGCCAACCAGCCCCGGTTCCGCCAACCTCCAACCAGCCGCCCGCCGTATTTCTGATGATAGACGTGCGGCTCTGCTTCAAATATTCGCCGCTCAAATTGAGGGCGAATTCCGCCATCTGCTCGGTAATGATCGCCCGATTCTCGCTGGTGGTCGTTTTCTGTTCAAAAAACGCCACATTGGTTGAAAACAGCACAATGATCGTCAGGATCGCGAGCAACACTAACGAGACCAGCAACGTCGTGATGCCGCGCTGCCTAACCGACGAAGAGAACGGGACAAGATTCTCTCGTGTCATGGAAACACTCCTCAATTGATTCTTGCCGGGAGTCACGATGGCGTTGCCACGCAGGTGGTTCCGACATTGGGTCGGATGCAATCGGCCCGTACGCGCACGTTTGCGCTGACCCCGCGCACGACATCGGCATCGCCGATCAAGGCACCGGTCAGGGCAACCCCTACGCGTCGAATTTGCATGGGACTAATCGGCCCTGCGCCAGGAAGAGCGACAAACCCGGAGTTGTCGAGGCGGAAGCTCTGGATGTCGATAACACGAGGATCGGTGAACGCCGACCATCCGGTGGTGGCGTTGGCCGTTGCTGGATAGGTGGTGTAGTCGGGACCCGCAGCGGTGCAATTGGGGGTCAAGCCGGCGGCACTCTCGGCAAATTCGAGCACGCCGACGGATCGCCCAGCGACCGTCACCACAACCCGACGCATCGCACGAACCTCGGCATTTCCCAATTCCAGCTCTCCGGCACTGCCCGGGGCCCGGTCGTAGGCGAAAACGATGCAGCCATTGTCCGCAAGCGGATTGACGATCATCAACGGACCGAACGGCGAGCGCTGTGTATAAGAGGTTGGGCGACTGACGTAGTTGAGTGCATTCTCATCGTAGCCCGCACGACGAAGCTCGTCCGAAATAAAGTTCAGATTCGAGCGCAGTTCCTGGGTCAGCCGGGTCGCGCGGATATAGTCGCTATTGCTCTTGACGCCGGCGACCGTAAACGTCAGTACGGCACCGATGACGATCAAGCCGGCGACCATCGCGATCATCAGCTCGATCAAGGAAAACCCTTGAGCGTCCCTAAAGGCCTTTGACCGGTTGAGTTTGAACTTCATAACGTCAGCACCGCCGGTCTGAGAACGCAGGAATTTTGGAGGGCGCAGCCGTCGGCTCGCAAATCACTGCACGTCCATTGCGGTCGATGTCAATACTCAGTCGGTAATCGTTGGTGCCGGGCGGACCTTGCAGTAACACACGCCCTGCGTCGCCGGCCTGGGTCAACGAGCCCCGCTTGGGGTCGATGACAAGAACCCCGTCATCATCAGAATCTGTGTCGCCAATCGTCGGGAGGGACGCGACGCGAACCTGCTTCCAATCGTTTTGAATCCCGGGAAAAGCCGATACGTCACAGACGCCGGCGGTAAAGCAGTCGCACGCAACATCATCGTTGGTCGTCGCTGTGACCGCAGCTCCCATGCAGAACTGACCCGTCGATGTCGTGCGAAAGCCGACTTTGACCAAACGGTTTCTGCGCAAGGCCTCAAAACGCGCATCGGCCCAGAAAGTGACGACCTGGTCGGCAGCCCCTTGCAAAGCAGCACGTTGGCGAAACTCAGTAAATGACGGAACCGCCAAAGCCAGCACGATCGACAAGACGGCAATTGACACCAACAGTTCAATCAGTGTGAATCCGGCCTTGGGACGAGGGCATAGATGCGACATCACGTTTTCCTCGGGTACTGAGGTATTAATGCGTATAGACGCCGACGCTACAAGGGGCAAATGATGGTCGGTGTGTTTTCGACGACAGACGCGATCTAAAGTACTCGTGGCGGGCGAAGCAAAAAGTGCTACGATTTCGGTAGCTTGTTGCCATCGGGGGTCATCGTGAAGGCGAACGGTTTCACATTGCTTGAACTGATGGTTGTTGTGACAATTGTTGCCATACTCGCAGCCATTGCCATCCCCTCGTTCAATGAGCAGGCGAGAAAGAGTCGTCGCTCCGAAGCGTTGCAGTGCCTGAGTGACATTCAGCTCAGGCAGGAAAAATGGCGATCGAACCACGCCACGTACGACGACGGCACCAACATCGGCGTGCCTTCTACGGCGAACTATACCTGCGCCGTTACGCTGAATACTGCGACGAATCATACCTCAACCGCCACTCCTGTAGCGGGATCGCCGCAAGCGGGCGACCGGTGTGGAACTTACACCTTTAGGGTTGAATCCGGCGTGCTGACCAAGGAGTTCAGCGGCACTGCCCCTTGCCTCTAGTTTGAGTGCCGTTTACGCGTTTTGGCCTTCACGCTGGGAGGGCTACGCACCACCTCGAAACCGGGCTGATACTCCCCCGACATCTTCATCCACATCTGCGCCACGAACGCGCGTAGTAGCACGTCCAGCGCGCGCATGGTCTCCGCCTATCCATCGAAGCGGCACGGGCTGAACTAATTGATCGCTCACGCGACGCTGGGTTTGACATCTGGTTTGAACTAGGGGGC
>JBKJTK010000327.1:0-3465 GCA_046590875.1 Chiayiivirga sp. | reverse complement strand
AGGGGCGGGCCGGAATTCGCGACCGCCAGTTCGGCGCCATCGGGACTCGGCGCCAGCGCCAGCAATACCCAGCCCGATTCGGGACAGAAGCTGCGCGCATTGTCGACCAGCTTGTCGAGCGCCTGCGCGATCAGTTCGGGTGCGCCGTGGAACGGCACCGCTTGCGACGGCAGCATCAGTTTCAGCGCGCGCGGCGCGAGCAGCGGGCGATAGCTTTCGGCACAGCCTTCGACGAGCACGCGCAGATCGAAATCCTCCGGTTCGGCAGATGCGATCGCGCGCTCCATGCGGCTGGCCTCGCTCATCGCACGCACGATGGCGCCGAGGCGGTCGACGCCGTCGCGCGCACGCGAAACATAGGTGATTGCCTCGCGCGCCAACGGCTGCGATTCGAGGTTCTCCAGCGACGAACGCACCACGGCCAGGGGGGTGTGCAGTTCGTGCGAAAGTTTGCCGGCGAGGCTGCGCAAATAGTCGGTGTAGGCAGCGACCTCGTCGAGCAGGCGTCCGAAACTTCGCGAGAGATCGCCGAGTTCGTCGCGAGCGTCCGACCGCGGGAAGGCGCCGGCCGCGCCGTCGCGCGCGATGGCCTGTTCGGCAGCAAGGCTCAAGCGACGGATGCGCTGACCAAGTCGACTCGCAAACAAAAAAAGGCTGAGCCCGATCACCAGCATCACCAACAAGGTCGCGAGCATCAAGCCCGATAGCGCCTGTTCGGTCAGCAGCAAGGCTTCGCTCGGACGTTCCAGCAACAAGGCACCGCGGGTCTGATCCTGCACCCGCACCGGCACGGCGGTGACGAGCAGCAAACGACGACCTTCGTCCAGCGCGCGCCAGGCATGCGCCGGTTTGTCGGCGAGCGCCTGCCAGACTTCATCGGATTGCAGGCGCACCGCGCGCGCATCTTCCGGCGGCACGGGCGCGGCCTGACGCGACAGCAGTCGATACAGCCAGCGTCGCCACCACGGCGCGGCGGTTTCCGCTGGCAACGTCGCGAAACTGCCGGCTTGCGCCAACACCCAGCCTTCGGGATGCAGCAGTCGAACCCGCGTGCCTTCGGGTGCGAGCTGCGTCAGCGCTCGTCGCAGGGTGCCGGAGGCATGTAGCAACGACCAGCCACCAAGCGCCGGTTCGAGCGCATGATCGAGCGCAGGGCCCACCTGCCGCGGCGGACTCGCGGGATCGGAATAATCCAACGCCAGCAGTCCGATGCGGCGCGGCCACGGCCCGCGCGGAAAACGCAGCTCGACCCGATACCCGTTCGCGTCTTCCTGCCATTCGCCCAGCAGTCGAGGCGCAGCCACGACCGCGTCGAGCGACGCCACGATTGCCGGCCCCGGCGCCGCACTTGCCACCCGCACCGACTGCGTGCCGGCGTCGTCTCCGAGCGTGAGCTGCAGCTGATCCGCACGCGCGGCCTGCGGCCAGTGCGCGTCGGCACGCACCCGGCTTGCGTCCTGCATCGCCACCAGCAGATACAGCGCTTCGTCATGCGTCGCGAACGTGACTTCGAGCCCACCGGGAAACGTTTGCGGCGCGAGTGCCTGCGTGCGCCAGTCATCGTCATAACCATCGAGCGTGAATGGCGCGCGCGCGTTGTGCACGTAGAAGCCCGGCCCGGCCGGCGGCAAGGCCTCGGGCTGCACCGCGACGGCGCGCGCAAGGGTCTCGGCCGACGCGAGTTGTGCCTGCGCCTGACCTTCGCGCAACAGCCCTTCGAGCTGGCGCACCAACTGCCATCCGGCCCAAGGCAGGACCAGCGTGGAAAGCGCGAGCAATAGCAGTTTGCTGCGTAGGGACATGCGATAAATGCGAGGCAACGGTGCCCCACTTTAGGGGAATGGCACTAACTTAAGCGTCGTCATCCCCGCGAAAGCGGGGACCCAGTGACTTGCGCCGTATCCGAAATTCAACGAGGCACTGGGTTCCCGCTTTCGCGGGAATGACGAAATCGGGAGCGTTGGTCTTAGGTTAGCGCCATTCACTCTAGTTCTACTGTGTTAATAAACAAGGTGCCGTCCGTACGCTCGCTTGCCGCAGCACGGACAGAGCGGCAGACGTCTGGCGATGAGCCTGGCCAGACCGAACGCCAGCGTGGCGATCGAGTTGGGAACGTGACGCTGCATCGGGACCAGATCCGCGTGGCCGGAAGCCTTTGGGTACGGCAGGTGCTTTGAGTTGAGCGGCGTTTTTTTTACCGCGCAGTCGCTCGCTCATCAAGAAACCGTAGGCGGCGATGCACAGACTCGCATGGTGATGGAAGCCACGCCAGTTGCGCCCCTCATAGTGATGCAGGCCCAGCTCTGACTTGAGCTCCTGATAGTCGCGCTCAATGCGCCATCGGCCTTGGGCGGTCGAAACCAGTGCCTTGACCGATACGCTCGCGGGCAGCGTCGAGAGCCAGTAGTGACGCGGCTCGGAATCTCCCAGCGGCCACTCGATCAGCATCCACTGCTCATCATGCGGCTGACTGTTGTGGGCGGCGCGGATGCGCACCGCAGCGAAGCGGGAACGGAGCCGTGCCGCGCTGCCTTGGCGCCAACTGACTTGCCGGAACTTCCTGGCGGGCAGGCTCTGTGCGACCTCGTGCACCGAAACCGGCGCGTGCTGCGCATCGCGAACTGGTCGCGTGCGCGGTCGACCTCCTTGGCTTCCGGCCGGCGGCATCGGAGCAGGTTGATGCGATCCCCACCACACCTTCGTGGTGCTGCGTACGCCCACCATGTACGCAAGGCCTCGCTCGGTGAGCTGATCACGCCAGCGGGTCTCGGTGCCGTAGGCCGCATCGGCCAGCACGACGCCCGGGGGAATCCCGGCTGCCAAGGCGCCATCGATTTGTTCCATGGCCAAGGCCGTCTTGGTATGAAACTCGATCTGATCCGGAACGCCTGTCTTCTTGCGGCGCGCTGCGTCTAACGCCCACTCCTCGGGCAGGTACAGCCGGTACGCCACCGGCAGGCTCCCGTGCTCGTTGGCGATCGACAGGCTGACGGCGACTTGGCAGTTGTCTGTCTTGCCCAGGCGGCCGCAGTACTGGCGCGCAACACCGACCGAATGCGTACCCTTTTTCGCAAAGCCCGTGTCATCCACGATCCAGTGACATACGGCGCTCTTCTCCTTCAGCGCCGGCAGCACTTGTGCGGCCACGGTCGCCAGCAGGCCTTGATCGCTCCAGTCGGCATCAGCCACCAGGTGGTGCATCGACTGGTGGGCAGAGCGCACGTTCTGCGGCTGAACACGTGCCGCCATGGGCTCCACACTCTTGCGTCCACCCGGCAGCAGCAGGCCCTTCAGGTACCACTGCGAGGGCAGCTTGCGATCCGCGTGCGATAGCGCTGCGGCGATCACTTCCCCGTACTGCTCAAACCGCTCTTCCACGTTCCTGTCCACAACGGGCCTCTTGCGGCGACTGAAGACCTCGGAACAGTACCATCATCCAATCACTTTAGTAACACAGTAGAACTA
>JBKJTK010000215.1:0-4881 GCA_046590875.1 Chiayiivirga sp. | reverse complement strand
CCCTGGTCGCTGACGCTCGGCTACATCTCGTCCCTAGCCGGGCGGGGTCTTTCAAATTCTCCATGCGAAACTCGAAAATGTGAGCACCAGTTCACGCTTTTGCAATTGTTTGCAATAGAGAATTGCGCCTTCGCCACGATCCGGAGTCCGAGACCATGTCCATGCATCGGCAGTGGCCGGCGTCTCCTCGAACTGCACTCCGGGTCGCCTACCTGCTCGCGTTCGTCTGCGCCATCACTGCCTGGAGTGCGGTGGAAGCACAGACCATTTTTCGCAACGGATTCGACGGCTCATCGGCGTCCGAACTGGCGCCGGCCCCCGCGCTCGTGGTGCTGCGCGATGATCGTGTTGCAACGCTGGAGATGGACTACGACGGCGAGAACGCGTGGGGCCAGTGGTGGACCATGTCCGGAGCCGGCACCGACGACGCCGGCTTCCTGGTCACGTGGTGGCCGGCGTCGCTTTCGGCAGCGAAGACCGACGAACTCGGATTGCACGCGCACACCTCGGGCAGCAGCGGGTGCCTCGACAACCACGGTGGCGCTGGCGCGTTCAAGGCGCTGCAGCCCGGCGCGCGCTGGCTGGTGACTGCAAACCGCCGGGTCCAGCTCCAGCCTCTGGAAAACAACGTGCCGTACCTGGTGCGCGTGGAGCGCATCAACGCACTTGGCGAGATCACCAGTCAGCCTCGCGTGCTCAACTTCAATGGCGGTGACAGCACCCGCGTCGATGCGCTGCGCGCCACGATGACGTATTTCGATGATTTCAACCTGCCCCTGGGTGCCGCTGACGAGAAGCTCTGGAACAACGCCGCCAACACGTCGACCGATCCGCGCTTCAACCTGTTCTTCATCAACGACCAGTTCCATGCGCATACGCTGCACGGCACTCGCGTCGAGAATTTCGGCGATCGCTCGCAGACCTCGCAGCGCTTCCGCAAGCCGATGCGGCTGCAGGCCGGCAACCGGCGACGCATCGTGTTCGACATCGACAGTCCGCTGAGTCCGCGTTCGGTCTGGTACCTCGACCTGAATCCGATCAAGATCGACGTTACCGGCCACGCCGATTTCTTCGACACCGAAGGTGCGCTGGGCCTACCGGCGGGCATGCTACGGCTGCGCCTGCAGTTCCAGACCCTGAGCGTGAGCCTGATCGGCATGAACGGCGCGTCGCATCAGATCGCATCGGTCGACATGCAGCGCGAGGACCGCGAGGCGGTGAGCAATGTGCGCCGCCACTTCGAGGCCTTCGTCGGCACTGACGGGGTCGAGATTCGGGTCGATGGCAAGCCGATGATCAATGCTTCGTTCGCACCGTATTCGATGGCTGCCGGCGACTACGAGTTGATGTGGATCGGCTTCGGCTACAACACCGCGAAGGATGGCGTTCCGTATTACCTGATCCACTGGGACAACTTCGGGTTCGACGGGCCGCACGTGGATGCGCGCACGACCCACAACTACGTGACCCGAATTGGCGGCACCGACTACCAGAAGTCCAGTCGCGGCAACGCCGCATTCCCGAGCTTCACGATCCCGATTCCCGACGACCTGCGGCCGGTCACTACCGGCGCGACCGCGGAAGCGTGGCTCGTGTTCACCTACCAGATGGGCGACTACTCGTCGCACACGCTGGTGCCTGGGGATCACGTGCGCGTCGACGCGGCGACCAACTTTGCATTGCCGCCGCGCGTCAACAACAGCCAGCCGCTGGTGCCGGACCTGCTGGCCTGGCATGTGCCGAGCACGGTGCGCGTGAAGCTTGGCGACCTCGTCGCTGGCGGACTGTCGCCCCTGCAGGTCGGCGACAACACGTTCCAGTTCTTTGCCGAAAACACCGGGCTGCTCAACGTGCACGTCGAGGTGCTGTATCCGCCCGGAAGTGCGCCGGCATACACACCACCTGCGGCAATCCATCATTTCCCGCTGCATGCGGAATTGCCGCGCGTCGGACCGCCGGCGCGGTTTGAACGTATCGGAACAACGGACCTCGGTGACGCGCATCACCTCGGCGCGCAGCCCGTGACCCGGATCGCGCTTGCCGGCGCCGTCGCGCTGGATATCACCGTCGGCAACCACAACTACGCCGACTGGGCGCCGCAACTGATGGTGGTCCCGGTGTCGAGCACTGAGGTGTGGAGTACCGGCGGCACCCAGGGCATCAGCCGCGTCGAGGTGTTCCTGCGCCGGGTGGGTACGGGCACCGGTCCGGGCGAACGTGTAATCCTGATCGGGACGGCGCGCGATGCGCCGGCACCTCAGGGGCGGTACCTGGTCACGCTCGAGACGCGCGAATTCGTCGACGGTGACTACGAGTTGTTCGTGCAGGCCACGTCGCCGTCGGGACTGAAGAGCCATCCGAGCTACGGCGACGAGACCTATCACTTCGACGCGAGCGAGCTCTCGGGTGCGTATTACCCGATCCAGATCCGCATCGACAACTGAGCCGTCGGCGTCGATGACCGGCGCGCGCGAGGTTCCCGGGAGCGGCCTGCGACTGGCGGTTGCGGTATTGGCGCTGGCTGCTCTAGGCGTTGATGCCACGGCAGGCACGCCCGGCTGCGCACTTGCGCAGCCGGCCTTCTGCGAAACCTTCGAGGCCGGCCCGGCACCGATGCATGATCGTGGCCGCGGCAACGAACTCAGTCGCAGCCGCTTCAGCGTCACTCGTTACGAGCCGTCGCTGTCGACCGGCAATGGCCAGGCGTTCTGGGTCTGGCAGGCCGAACTCGGTCAGATGCAGGGCGAGCCGGAGACCTGTCGCGACGACGTCCCCGAGTTGTTGCTGCCGACGAAAGACACCCTGGTGTGCGAACCGGGAGGCGCGATCGGAACCCGATACCTCTTTAGTGCGGTCGGGGCGCAGAACTACGGCAGCAATGCACTGCGCCTCCGGCAGCCCTTCGATTTTGCAGCGCGCACGGGTCGCATCGCGTTTGATGCCGACGTCTACAACAATTTTCTGCTCGGCTACCACAGCGTGGTGATCTCGGCCGACCCGTCGCCGACTCCGAGTTGGGACATCAACGGCCGCGGCCCGAATCCGCGTGAGGGTGTGATGATAATCCTCGCGGGCGCCGGCATCGACGTGCACCAGGTCAGCGATTACGCGATGACGGTGCTGCCCGGGGAGCCCGGCACCTTGCCCGGCGTCCGCGGCCGCCTCGCGCACGTCGAGATCCGGCTCTCGCAGCAGCAGATCGAAATCCTGACCTCGCAGCCTTCGCTGGATGGCATCACGTTCGGCCCGCTGGTGAGTCGCCGCAGCGTCGTGTTCCCGCAACCGCTCAGGTTCACTCGCGGCTACGTGTCGTTGCTGGGCCACAACCATGCGACGTGGAAGTATGCGATGTCGTTCGGCAACTTGCCGCGGCCGATGCGTTCATGGAATACGTACTGGGACAACATCGGTTTCGATGGGCCGGTGATCGACACGACGCGCGAGTACGAGATCCCGGACGCCGCCGTGGTGTCGACGGAATCGACCACCGATGCCTTCCCGCCCGGGATGCAGACCACGATCGTCCACACCGGCATGAGCCTGGGCTACGTGATTCCCAACGATAGCGCGCAGATGAGCGCGCCGTTGACCCTCACCGGGGTGTCGCTGACCAACGCGACTCGCGCACGGCTCGTGTTCAACGGCTACTACCAGGGTTACAACGAGGACGGCATCCGGCTCGGAACCGGGCGGCTGCACTACCGGATCAACGACGCCCCGGTGCACATTCGAGCGTTCACCGCGGGAGAAGTGGCGATGCTCGACACCCCCGGCCAGACCGGCGGCTACAACCACTCGATCGACCTGCCGCTGGCGGAACTTCGCGACGGCGACAACACCGTGCGTTTCTCAACCGCGCACATCGGCTCGGGCTATCCGAATGCCGTCACCAATCTCGATCTGCTGATCGACTTCGACCCGCAGCGGGTGTTCGCGGATTCGTTCGAGTAGGCGCTACGGATGCGGGCGTGCCCGTACCGCCAGGCCGTCAGTTACAGACGGCTCGCTCCCGGCAGCAGGAACGCTGCGACCACGCGCCGGCCTTCGGCTGCGAGCAGATTGAAGGTGCGGGCAGCGGCGGCATTGTCCATCGCCTCGATGCCAATGCCACGACGCAGGAACGCGCCCAACAAGACCGGTGCCGGCATGATCTGGGTTGGTCCGGTGCCGAGCAGCACCAATTCGGGCCGCAGCGCGAGGACCACTTCAATGGCGGCTTCGTCGATCTCGCCGATCGCCTCGGGTTTCCAGGATTCCACGAGGGTGTCGGGCGCGAGGAGGAAACTGTCGGTCAGCTCGTGTGCATCCACCATCACAGCGTCCACGCGCACCCAGCGCACGGTGTGGATGGCTTCGTTGCGATGCTCGATCAGGCTCATTGACGTCGCGACGAATCAGCCCTTCGGCAGCACGATCTGAGGCTTGTCGCTGCTGGCGCGATAAAGCGTGGCGGTGTGACCGATGCGCTGGATCAAGGCGGCGTGGGAGCGTTCTACGATTTCGGCGATCCACGCGTCGCGAGTGTCGCGATCCTCGGCGGCCAGCTTCACTTTGAGCAATTCGTGCCGCTCCAGCGCAAGTTCCAGTTCGGCCAGAAGGGTGTCGCTCACGCCTTTGCCGCCGACCTGGATCACCGCCTTGAGAGGGTGCGCTAGGCCGCGCAAATAACGCTTCTGGGAGGCAGTGATCGGGGAGGCGGTGATGGGGGTCGTCATGGCGGCGTGCCGGGTCGCGTGGGCGGAGTTGCGGGGCGAAAGGGTATCATGCGGGCCATTCCCTACCGATCGACCACCTGCGCCATGGCCCACAGCAAAAGCAGCCAGCGCTGGCTGCGCGAACACTTCTCCGATCCTTACGTGAAGAAGGCCCAGGCCGAGGGCC
>JBKJTK010000194.1:0-10082 GCA_046590875.1 Chiayiivirga sp. | reverse complement strand
ATCCTTGCTGCCCAGTACCACGACGTCGGGTTGTACGGCGTTGAACAGCCGCGTCACCACGGTAGCCACGCCGTCGAAATGACCCGGCCGCCACTCGCCATCCAGTTCATCAGTAACCCCCGGCACGTGGATGCGCACACAGGCGTCGATGCCGTAGGGGTACATTTCCGCGACCTGCGGAAAGAACAGCAGATCGCAACCGGCGGCAATCAGGCCAGCACGATCCTTTTCGGGCGTGCGCGGATAGCGCGAATAGTCCTCGTTGGGACCAAACTGGGTCGGATTCACGAAGCTACTGACAACCACGCGATCCGCCTGTTGGCGCGCCAGCGTCACCAGCGAGAAATGGCCGTCGTGGAGATTTCCCATGGTGGGCACGAAGGCGACGCGTTGCTCGCGCAAACGCCAGGCGCGCAGCGCCGTGCGCAGATCCGCGACGCTTTCGACAATATTCATCAGTCGTAACCGTGTTCGTGCGTCGGAAAGCTCCCATCGCGCACGGCGGCGACATAGGCCGCGATCGCGGCTGCGATCGAGCCAGCCTCCACAAGGAAATCCTTGACGAAGCGCGGACGGCGATGGCTCGCATTGATACCAAGCATATCGTGCAGCACCAAAATCTGACCATCGCATTCCGCACCCGCGCCGATGCCGATGGTGGGAATTCGCAATTCGCGCGTGATCTCGCCGGCGAGCGCACGCGGCACGCATTCGAGCACCAGCAATTCCGCACCCGCGTCCTGCACCGCGAGCGCATCGCGTTTGAGCTTGGCGGCGACCTCGGAGTCGCGTCCCTGCACCTTGTAGCCGCCGAGCTTGAGCACGGATTGCGGGGTGAGGCCGAGGTGCGCGCATACCGGCACATCACGCTCGCTCAGGGTGCGGATGACGTCGAGTTGCGGCCCGGCACCTTCCAGCTTCACCATCCCCGCCCCGCCCTGCTGCAACACAGCCGCCGAAGCGGTCAGCGCGCGTTCCGGCGTGGCGTAACTCAGGAACGGCAGATCCGCGATCAGCAGCGCGCGCGACAAGCCACGCGCCACGCAAGCGGTGTGGTAGCTCATGTCCCCCACGCTGACCGGCAAGGTGCTGCGATGTCCCTGCACCACCATGCCAAGCGAGTCGCCGACCAGAATTGCGTCGACGCCGTTCGCGTCCAGCACCGCGGCGAACGACGCGTCGTAGGCCGTCAGGCTCGCGATGCGCTGGCCATCGATCTTCATCTGGCGCAACTGCGGCACGGTCATGCGCGCAGGTCGGGTCTTGGTATCGCCGGCGTACATCGGAGCGCTTCCCCAAAGTAGGGAAGGTCTTGTTCCATCGTCTCTCCAGCGAATGCTGGAATCCAGTTTGACGTTGCTGCAGTGCTCGCGCCGCAGATCAAGTTGGATCCCAGCTTTCACCGGGATGACGGTGGGCCACCGGACCTTCCAGAGGGCGCTAGCCTATCGCTTCGATGCCCGCGCAATCCACTGTGGCGAGCAGGCACCGCACTGTGCCGCGCCCGGGCACGGACAGATCGGGCGCAAGTTCGGACAGCGGCAACAGGACGAAGGCGCGCTGATGCAGGTGCGGATGTGGCAAGCACAGCCCGGGTGCATCGCACGTCGCCTCACCGTGCAGCAGCAGATCCAGATCGAGCACACGCGGCCCCCAACGTTCGATGCGTTCGCGGCCCGCGGCGCGTTCGATGACTTGCAGCGCCGACAGCAAGGCCTGCGGCGTCAACGCAGTTTCAAGTTCGACGACCGCGTTCACGAACTCGGGCTGGTCGGTACGCCCCCAAGGTGGGGTGCGGTACAAGTGTGAGGCTCTTCGCACGCGCGTCTGCGCGATGCGATCCAGCGCGCGCATTGCTGCGCGCAGTTGCGACGCCGGGTCGTCGAGATTGCTGCCAAGTCCGACATAGGCCAGGAGCGGGGCGCGGACAGGCGTGTCCGGCGAGTCCGGGCCGCTCACTCGGTGGTCGCGGCGGGCGCCTTGCCGCTGGCGGAGCGTCGGCGCCGACGCTTGCGTGGCTTGTCGCCGGCATCCGCCTTCGGAGCGATAGCGGCCGTGCCCGCGGACGTGAGCCGGTCGGCGAGTTCGTCCGATCCCAGACCTTGAGCTTCGCGCCACCAGGCGAATTCGTCCGCGAGTTCAGGCACCACCGAAGCACGCAGTTCGAGAAAATCGAACGCGGCGCGGAAACGCGGATGCGCCAGCAGGCGGAACACGCGCTTGCGCTGGCGAACGCCGAAGCGCGATTGCAGCCACCAGATTTCCTGCATCGGCACACTGAAGCGGCGCGGCAGCGCGATTTGCTCGGCCTGGTGCAGGGTGACCCGATCGGCCGCACGCTGTTCCGCGGTGGCGAGGTCGTGACCACCTTCCAGCAGGCGCTGCAGCTCGAAGGCGTAGGCCGGCCACAGCAGCGCCGCGAACAGATACGCGGGCGTGACCGACTTGTCCGCATTCACACGCGCATCGGTGTTGGCCAACCCGCGCAACACCATGGTGCGACACAGACCACTGCCATCGGCGGCCAGTGCCGCGGCCGTGTCCGGCAGCAGCGCGGCAAGCAGGCCGTGGCGTTCGAGTTCTAGGAAGCTTTGCTCGGCGTGACCGGCGAGGAACATCTTCAGCGACTCGTCGAACAATCGCGCGCTGGAGGCTTCCGACAACAGGTCGCTCAGGCGACGGATAGGTTCCGCCGCGGTATCGTCGATGCGGAAGCCGAGCTTGGCCGACAACCGCACCGCACGCAGCATACGCACGGGGTCTTCGCGATAGCGCGCATCGGGATCACCGATCAGACGCAGCACACGCGCCTGCACGTCCTCGTAGCCGCCGACGAAATCGCGCACCGAGAAATCGGCGATCGCGTAGTACAACGCATTGGCGGTGAAGTCGCGCCGTACTGCGTCGTCTTCGATCGTGCCGTAGACGTTGTCGCGGACCAGACGACCGTTGTCCATTTCGCGCGCGCCAGAGCCGTCGTCGATGTTGGCGCGGAAGGTCGCGACCTCGATGATTTCTGGTCCGTAGACGACGTGAGCGAGACGGAAGCGGCGCCCAATCAGGCGACAGTTGCGGAACAGATGCTTGACCTGTTCCGGCGTGGCGTCGGTGGCCACGTCGAAATCTTTCGGCGCCCCGCCCACCAGCAGATCGCGCACCGCGCCGCCCACCAGATAAGCCGCGAATCCGGCCTCGTGCAATCGATAAAGCACGCGCAGCGCGTTCGGGCTGATCTGCTTGCGGGAGATGCAATGCCCATCGCGCGGGATAATGCGCGGAATGATGCGCGGCGTGGTGCGCGGTGCCTGGAGGCTGGAAATCACTGGTGTGGTCTTGAGTGCGGCGAGGCCGCGTCCGTTCCCTGGGCGGGACATTGTCAGCCCCGGTCGAGTTGGTATACTACGCGTTCAGCTAGACGCTGCTCAATTGCTCCCTTCGTCTAGAGGCCCAGGACGTGGCCCTCTCAAGGCTAAAACACGGGTTCGAATCCCGTAGGGAGCGCCACTATGCGGGTTCTTCCGCAAGAGCCTGCACTTCCAAGTGCAGACTTTCCACAAAAGCCCGCTTCGATGCGGGTTTTTGTTTTTCTGACCTAAACTAGTGCGCATTCGCGCTCGATTCGAGTTCCTGCCATGCCCTTCGTCGTCACCGAGAACTGCATCCGCTGCAAGTACACCGACTGCGTCGAGGTCTGCCCGGTCGATTGCTTCCACATCGGTCCGAACTTCATCGTGATCGATCCGGAAGAGTGCATCGACTGCACCCTGTGCGAGCCAGAGTGCCCGGCTAATGCGATTTATCCGGAGGATGACGTGCCCGCAGGTCAGGAGCACTTCATCGCGCTCAATGCCGAGTTGTCGAAGGAGTGGCCGGTGCTGACGACTCGCCTTGACGCACCGGCGGATGCGGCGGATTGGGACGGAAAGCCCGACAAGCTCAAGGAACTTCTGCGGTAGGTCGGAGCCAGCCCAGCGCAGGCGTTCGCGTCCAGCGCGAAACGAAGCGATCAGCCCAATCTGCTCTTCAACAGCGCCAGCAACTTCCCGGCCGCCCCCGTGGTCAGTTCATTGCCCTCCGAACTCACGGTGCTGACCCGACTGGCCTCGCCCTCGGCTGCGATCTTCACCAGGAACGACTCGCCCTCGAAGCTGACGTTGTAGACCGACAGCAGTTCCGCACGAGAGTCGATAGTCACGCCTTCGATCCGCTCCAGCGCCAGACCCAGGCGGCGCCATGCGCTGGCGGGCGCATCGGCAATGATGAAACTCTCGCGGGTGACCGGAGCACGCGCCCTGGTGGGCGAAGCCACCCCCGCCACGGCCGGCACCTGCATGCTCGGATCGGCCGTCGGCGCGTTAAGGTCCGGCGGCACTTCAAGCGGGCGGCTTTCCGGGCTGTTTTCGTAGCCGGATTTTCCGCGGAACCAACTGCAACCTGCGCTCGACACGAACGCGACGATCAGCGCAGCCGACAGCGCGCGACGGACGAGGGACGACTTCGAATTCATTGTAACTCTCCTTGGAAACTATGCGGCCAGCAGACGCTGACTGCGTGATTCGAGCGTAGCGACCAGCAAAGCGCCTTCGGCCAGCGCGGCGCGATGCGCCAGCGACAACGGAAGCAATGGCAGACGCAGCGCATCGTGACACAGGCCGAGTTCGGCCAGCAGCGCCTTGATCGGAATCGGATTCGACTCGATGCCTAGCAGGGCAAACAGCGGCTGCAACTCCGCATCAAGGCGCTCTGCCTCCAAACGCGACGTACGACTCAGATCGACCAAGCGTCGAACGCTCGCCGGCAGCGCGTTCGACGCCACCGAGATGACGCCATCGGCGCCCGCCAGCAGTGCCCGGCACGCCGTCGGATCGTCACCGCTCAGCACCGCGAAATCCGGCGCCTTGAACGCGAGCAGCGCCTGCATGCGCTCGGGTTCCACGCGCGCTTCCTTCACGCCGACGATGTTGGGATGGGTCGCCAACCGCGCCACCGTCTCGGGCAGCAAGTCGCATCCCGTGCGGCCGGGAACGTTGTACAGCACGACCGGCAGATCGCCGCGCTCGGCGATTTCCAGATAGTGGCGACGCAAGCCGTCCTGCGTGGGCCGCACGTACGGCGGCGTCACGACCAGCGCTGCATCCGCGCCGCCATCACGCGCAAAGCGACACAGCCGCACGGTCTTCTCGGTGTTCGACAAGCCGGTTCCCGCAAGCACGGGCACCCGTCCGCCCGCGACGCTCACCGCTGCACGCAGCAATTCCGCGTACTCGCTGTCGTCCAGCGCCGCGGCTTCACCAGTGGAACCCGCGACCACGAGTGCCTGCGTGCCGCCAGCGATCTGACGCGACAGCAGCTCGGTCCAGGCGGGCAAGTCGACTTCGCCCGAAGCTGTGAATGGCGTCGCCAGCGCGGTGATGCTGCCGTGTAGTCGCAAGACGGGAATTCCGGTCGGAACGGGCCGCGATGTTACTTGCGGCAGCGAATCCCGGGCAAGTATGCTCACCCTGCGGTTGCCGCGCATTCATCGCGGAACCTTGCGCCGGACGCGCTTTCAAGTCAGGTGCCGCGACCCTTCTGCTGCCTCGGAACACCCTGCATTGAGCGATTCGCCGCAACGCCCGAACACCAACGAAAACCACTTGCTCATCAGCGCGTTCGCGACGCATCCGGAATCCCCGCTGCTCTCGGTTTCGCGTCGGATTGCCGACAGCGGCTGCAATCTGGTAGATGCGCGACTCGCCACGGTGGGCCGCGACGTCTCGGTGCTGGCGCTTGCGATGGGCTCCTGGGACGCGGTGGCCAAGCTCGAGTCCGCGCTGTCGCGCCTCGAACGCGAGGAAGGCTTCCGCCTGGTGTGGTACCGCACCGGCACCAAGGAGCCACAAAGCAACTTGCTGCCCTATATCGTGGAAGTGGTGGCGGCGGACAAACCCGGCATCCTGTTCCAGCTCGCCGATTTCTTTGACCGCCAGGGCATCACGATCGAGAACCTGCAATCTTCGCGCTACCGTGCGATGCAGACCGGCGCCGACATGTTCTCGGCCCAGATCACGGTCGGCATTCCGGCCAGCATGCACATAGCAGCCTTGCGCGACGATTTCCTGGAGTTCTGCGATCATCTGAATCTCGATGCGATTCTAGATCCGATGAAGTTCTGACCGCATGATCGAAGCCGGCGTGCAGGTCCCCGACCTCGAATTCCAACGTGCCCACAGCGGCAATGCCCGCTTCGCTGACTACGCCGGCCGCTGGCTGGTGCTGTATTTCTATCCCAAAGACAGCACGCCGGGCTGTACCACCGAAGGCCTCGATTTCAACGCACTGATGCCGAAATTCCGCAAGCTCGACGCCGACATCCTCGGCGTGTCGCGCGACTCGGTGAAGTCGCACCAGAACTTCTGCAGCAAGCAGGGCTTCAAGTTCGATCTGATCAGCGATGGCGACGAAGCCCTGTGCCAGGCATTCGGGGTGATCAAGCTGAAGAACATGTATGGCCGCAAGGTGCTCGGCATCGAACGCAGCACCTTTCTGATCGGCCCTGACGGCCGCGTCGCGCAGGCGTGGCGCGGGGTGCGGGTGCCCGGGCACGCGGACGTCGTGCTCGATGCGTTGACGCAAGCGCGCAACATCCCATGACGCACACTTTCTGCATTGATCCAACGCGCAACACCTGTCGCCGACTCGCTGCGTGAGCCACGGCGGTGTGCCCCTGCCCTTCCCCCAGGAAATCCCGATGACACGAAGCAAGCGCATCTACGTGCTCGATACCAACGTCCTGATGCACGACCCCACCGCGCTGTTCAAGTTCGAGGAACACGACGTCTACTTGCCGATGATGGTGCTGGAGGAACTCGACGCGGCCAAGAAAGGCATGTCGGAAGTCAGCCGCAATGCGCGTCAGGTCAGCCGCTTCATCAACGAACTGATCGAAACCAACGGCGCCGACAAGATCGGCGACGGTCTCAAGCTGCTGCGTCCGCAAGGCCTGCAACTCAAGCTGGACAGCCAGATCGGCAAGCTGCGTTTCCAGACCAGCGCGATCGGCACCCAGCGCAAGGCCGGCGCGCCACTGCCCGATAACCAGATCCTCGCGGCCATCCTCGCCCTGCGCGACGACAATGTGGAGGTGCCGGTGGTGCTGGTGTCCAAGGACATCAACCTGCGTATCAAGGCGCATATCGTCGGCGTGTCAGCCGAAGACTACGAGAACGACCGCGCGCTCGACGACTTCAGTCTGCTCTACACCGGGGCCACTGAATTGCCGGACGATTTCTGGCAGCGGCATGAGGGCGACCTGCGTTCCTGGAATGAGAAAAGTCACAGTTTCTACGAAGTGAAAATGGGCCAGGACGAGGAATGGTTCCCGAACCAATACCTCTACTTGCCGGGCGAAGACGAAGTCGAACTGCGCGTCATGAAGCTCAATGGCGAGCGCGCGGTGTTGCAGATCGTCGACGACTATCGCGGCCACGCGCATCAGGTCTGGGGCATCGGTGCGCGCAACCGCGAGCAGAATTTTGCGCTCAACGCACTGATGGACCCCGACATCGATTTCGTCACCCTGCTCGGCACCGCCGGCACTGGCAAGACCCTGCTCGCGCTCGCCGCGGGCCTCGCGCAAACGATGGATCAGCAGCGTTATCGCGAAATCATCATGACGCGCGCGACGGTCTCGGTCGGCGAAGACATCGGTTTCCTGCCCGGCACCGAGGAGGAAAAGATGACGCCGTGGATGGGCGCACTCACCGACAACCTCGAAGTGCTAACGCACACGCCGTCGGAAGGCGGCGCCTGGGGACGCGCAGCAACCAACGATCTGCTCGCCTCGCGCATCAAGATCCGCTCGCTCAATTTCATGCGCGGCCGCACCTTCCTCAGCCGCTACGTGATCATCGACGAGGCCCAGAACCTGACGCCCAAACAGATGAAGACCCTGCTCACCCGCGCAGGTCCCGGCACCAAGATGGTCTGCCTGGGCAATGTCGAGCAGATCGACACGCCCTACCTGACCGAAACCACCTCGGGCCTGACCTACGCGGTGGATCGCTTCAAAGGCTGGCCGCACAGCGCGCACGTGACGCTGCGTCGCGGCGAACGTTCGCGGCTGGCAGATTACGCGTCGGAAATGCTGTGAGGGCGAAGCCGTATTGCGGCGGAGCCGTCTATCGGTGAGAAGTCCGCACCAGGGCGTGCGGTCTTGAAGTACGACCCTCACACTCCCCAGAAAAAAGGGGCTCCCTTTTGGGGAGCCCCACAATCAAGCCCTGAACTTGATTAGGTCAAAAGATCAAAACGGAATGGACCAGAGCGCTTCGAACTCGATCTGCGAACCGCCATCGAGATCCCGCCGCACGTAAGGCGAGGCGCCAAGGAAGTAACGCGACGGCGCGTAGCTCGCAGCCAACCAGAGCTGACCGATCGCGCCGAGGTCGCGCCGATAGCCGAGCGCGACATTGGTGTCGGTGAATTCGCGCTGCATCGCGCGCTCCAGCAAGGCAGAGGTCGGCGACGGCTGCTGGCGCGTGGTGTAACGCAGACTCCATTCCGAACCGCTGGCGTCAGCGAACGCGCCTTCGACCGAATAGATTGTCAGGTCGCGCCAAGCGAACTCCGGCGAACTGCCGTCGCCGAGCAGCGAGAGGAAACGCGTCGGCAAGGACGCGCTAGTAAAGGCCGAGATGTCGCTGTAGAACACGCGCTCGACCCCGAACGCCAGCACGGCAGAGTGCGAAACATCCCACTGCAACTGGGTTTGCACCCGCGCCGGAAGATCGAAATCGCCAGCATCCGCATACACGCCGCGGAACGACTCAAAGGCATCCATGTCGAGCCGGGATTGCAGGCTCAGATTCCACGACAGGCCATCATCGATCGGCGCGCTGTAAGCCACGCGCACTCCGTGCCCGGTCGAGCGCTCGAACGCAGCGCCACCACGCAGACCGGTCAAATCCTCGCGCGCAATCCACGGCGCAGTCCCGAAGCCGGCACTGGCGTAACGCTGATGCGCAACCACGGCGGTCAATTCCAGATGGCCGGCCGCACCCAAATCGCGACCGAGGCTGGAGGCGACGAATTCGTTGTTGATGGCACTGCGATCGCGTGAGAGCAGGCCTCTGACCGGCGAAATTGCAGCGGGGTCATAACCCGCCGGCGCCGCGGAATAGCGCAGACTGAGCGCAGCGAACGGCGATCCCAGTGCGTTGCGCGATGCCGCACCACGCGCGTGGCGTGCTTGACGCAGGCTCGACAGCACGGTGGGTGCCAACGCGGGCGTCGCGTGGTTCCAATCGTATTCCGGCATCACGCCGCGTCGCGCATACTCGCGCCACTGGCCCAGCGTGTCCTCCCGCGGCGCGGCCTGGACGCTCGCCGCCAACAGCAGGCCGACGCCACAGGCGATCGCCAGGACGTTGTGCTTGCGAAGAACGGAGGAACAGGTCAGCGACATGGGGGTCTGGATCACGGTGTTGCGGCGGAGTATGGGGAAAAAACAACAGCCGGTCAACGCTGAAACACCGTTTTATTAACTTTTTTTCCTTTTTTTTCACATCTCTCCGAAGCCTACCTACGATGATTGTTGCTTCCACACAACAACCTTCCGACCACCGATCCGCTTCCGCACTCTCGATCGCGGGCTCCGACAGTGGCGGCGGTGCCGGCATCCAGGCCGACCTCAAGACTTTCGCGGCGCACCGGGTCCATGGCCTGACCGCAGTCGCAGCGCTGACGGCCCAGAACACCCGCGCCGTCACTGCCATCCATGCTCCCGACGGCGCGTTTCTCGACCGCCAACTCAATGCCCTGTTCGACGACTTCCGGATCGAGGCGATCAAGATCGGCATGCTGTCGACGGTGGATGCGATCCAGACCGTGGCGGCGGCGCTGCGGCACCACGCGGGGCGCAACGTGGTGCTCGATCCGGTGATGATCGCCAGTTCCGGTGCAACGTTGTTGCCGCAGGAAGCCGTTGCGGCGCTGCGCATGCAACTGCTCCCGCTGGCCGACGTACTCACGCCCAACCTGCCCGAAGCCGAAGTCCTGCTCGGCAGCCGTATCCGGGATCAGCGTGACATGCCAGAGGCCGC
>JBKJTK010000308.1:0-4403 GCA_046590875.1 Chiayiivirga sp. | reverse complement strand
CGCACGTGAATCCATAGGGCGGAAGCCACTTCGCCATGGCGCCGGCATCCAGGAACGCCCGATAGACCCGCTCCTGGGGCGCGCGGAGCACGCGATGCAGTCGCACGGTTCCTGTGGTCATTTGAACTCTCCCTTCCAAGTCAGCGAAATTTGAGATCTTCGCCCGATGTCAGCGGCTTCGAAGCCATGACGCCCAAAGCCCGGAGTCAGGCACAGCTATGCCCGTTCAAATCGACGGCATGTCCGTCGGCTGGAACCGCTTGTCGGGGCCAAGCTCACTAGTCTACGCGCCACTGAAACGCAACGAGCGCCCGAAGGCGCCCGTTGGCATCGCAACCTGGTTAGGAAGCGATCAGTCTTCCGGGACGATCGTGACCTTGACCTTGGTCTCGACATCAGCGTGCAGGTGCACCAGCACGTCGAATTCGCCGGTCTTGCGCAGCGGACCCTGGCCCATCACGACTTCCGACTTGTTGAGCGGGAAACCGGCGTTGGTGAACGCCTCGGCGATATCGCGCGGGCCGACCGAACCGAACAGCTTGCCTTCGGTCGAAGCGTTGGCCTTTAGCGTGACGGACGCGCCTTCGAGCTTGGCCTTGCGCGCCTCGGCGTCGCCGAGCAGTGCGTTGGACTTGGCTACGTACTCGGCTCGCTTGGTTTCAAACGCCTGTACGTTGGCCTCGGTGGCGCGCACTGCCTTGCCCTGCGGCACGAGGAAATTGCGGCCGTAGCCCGGCTTGACGTTGACCTTGTCGCCCAGGCCGCCGAGGTTGGTGACTTTCTGCAGAAGAATCAGTTGCATTGCATTTCTCCGTGTTCGTTAGCGGCCCGCGATGCGCGCCGCAACTGGTGAGCTGTCCGAATGGGTGAGCAGGGATTTCGAGCAGCGTAGCTGCGAGCCTGCGAACGCCCGTCGGCATGCAAGCCGACGGGCAGGACGGAAGTCGTCTACTTCGTGCCCGGTCCGTCTCAGTAGTGGCTGTCGCAATACGGGATCAGCGACAGGAAACGGGCGCGCTTGATCGCGACCGAGAGCTGGCGCTGGTAGCGCGACTTGGTGCCGGTGATGCGGCTCGGCACGATCTTGCCAGTCTCGCCGACGTACTGGCGCAGGGTGTTGAGATCCTTGTAGTCGATCTCGACCACTTTCTCGGCGGTGAACTTGCAGAACTTGCGGCGGCGGAAAAATTTGGACATGACTTTGTCTCCGATCAGGTGACGGCTCAGGCGGCCGCGGTTTCGTCGTTGGTGGAGGCGACTTCGCTGTCACCATCCTCGTCGCGACGACGGCGCTCGGGCTTCTCGTCCTTGGCTTTCATGATCAACGAGATCTCGGTCACGGCTTCGTTACGCGCAACGATCAGGTGACGCAGTACCGCATCGTTGTAGCGGAAGCCCGACGAAAGCTCGGCCAGCACGGGCGCTGAACATTCGATGTTCATCATCACGTAGTGGGCCTTGACCAGGTTTTCGATCGGATACGCGAGCTGACGACGGCCCCAGTCTTCAAGACGGTGGATCGCGCCCTTGTCGCCTTCGATCAGCGTCTTGTAACGCTCGATCATGGCGGGCACCTGCTCGCTCTGGTCAGGGTGGACCAGAAACACGACTTCGTAGTGACGCATCGGTGGTATTTCCTTGTGGATGTCGGACGGCGGAATGCCATCAGGCAGCCTCCCGCGGTGGCACAAAGGCCGGTGCAGTGAGGCAAGGTCCCCGCCCGGAACCGGACGAGGGGCGCATATTGTAGGCAAATCCGGCGCTTAGTGCAACCGCGATCAGTTTTTGCGCGGTTTCAGCGGTCTTCGGTCGTGAAGCTCTCGCCACAGCCGCACTCGGCCGCAGCGTTCGGATTGCGGAACACGAACTGGTGATTGAGTCCGGACTTCACGAAGTCGATCTCGGTGCCGTCGACCAGGTCGAAGCTATCAGCGTCCACCAGCACGCGCACACCATCCTGCTCAAACACACGGTCGTTGTCGGCCTGGTCATGCGCCATGTCGACGCGGTAGCCCCAACCCGAGCAGCCGGTGCGCTTGACGCCAAAGCGCAGCCCAAGGGTATCCGGCTGTTCGGAGAGATAGCGTTTCACGCGTTCGACGGCGTTGGCGGTGAGATGGATGCTCATGAGGTCCGGGGATCGCTTTTTTGAATTGAGTTGCATCGCAAAACGCTGCCGACGCCAATGAAGTCAATTGTAGCGGTATGGGCTCGTGTCGCGTGAATTTCGCTATTATTCACGTTCGCCCTGATTTGGGCGCCTTTCCGTGGAGATTCAAGGCATGTCAGTGGTCAGCGTCCAGCAGGCGTTGTCGGGCGGGTTCGCCGCCGGCAGCGAAGTCACCGTCCGCGGCTGGGTCCGCACCCGACGCGACTCCAAGGCCGGCCTGTCCTTCGTCAATCTCAGCGACGGCTCCTGCTTCGATCCGATCCAGATCGTCGCGCCGGCGTCGTTGTCGAACTACGAGACTGAAGTGAAGCGGCTGAGCGCGGGCTGCGCCGTGATCGCCAGCGGCACCCTGACCGCCTCGCAGGGACAGGGCCAGGCGTTCGAGATCCAGGCTTCATCCGTTGAAGTCGTCGGCTGGGTCGAAGACCCGGAGACTTATCCGATCCAGCCCAAGGCGCATTCGCTGGAGTTCCTGCGCGAGGTCGCGCACCTGCGTCCGCGCACCAACCTGTTCGGCGCCGTCACCCGCATCCGACACTGCCTGGCGCAGGCGGTGCATCGTTTCTTCCACGAGAACGGCTTCTACTGGATCAACACACCGATCATCTCGACCTCCGACGCCGAAGGTGCGGGGCAGATGTTCCGCATTTCCACGCTGGACTTGGCGAACCTGCCGCGCGATGCGAAGGGCAACGTCGACTTCAGCCGCGATTTCTTCGGCAAGGAGACCTTCCTCACCGTGTCGGGCCAGCTCAATGTCGAGGGCTATTGCCTGGCGCTGAGCAAGGTTTACACCTTTGGGCCCACGTTCCGTGCCGAGAACTCCAACACCGCGCGCCATTTGGCCGAGTTCTGGATGATCGAGCCGGAGATCGCATTCGCCAATCTCAACGACAACGCCAACCTCGCCGAAGCGTTTTTGAAATACCTGTTCAAGGCCGCGCTCAACGAGCGCATGGACGACTTGCAGTTCATCGCCGAGCGCGTGGAGAAAACTGCGATCACGCGCCTGCAGACCTTCGTCGACGCGCCGTTCGAGCGCATCGACTACACCGATGCGATCACCCTGTTGCAGAACAGCGGCCAGAAATTTGACTTCCCGGTCGAATGGGGCCTGGACCTGCAGACCGAGCACGAACGCTGGCTTACCGAGCAGCACATCGGGCGGCCGGTGGTGGTGATGAACTACCCCGAGCACATCAAGTCGTTCTACATGCGTCTCAACGACGATGGAAAAACCGTCGCCGCGATGGACGTGCTGGCACCGGGCATCGGCGAGATCATCGGGGGTGCGCAGCGCGAGGAACGCCTGGATATCCTCGACGCGCGTATTGCCCAGTTCGGTCTCGATCCGTCGATCTACCAGTGGTACCGCGACTTCCGCCGCTATGGCACGGTGCCGCATGCCGGCTTTGGCCTCGGCTTCGAACGTCTGGTGGTGTACGTGTGCGGTCTGTCGAACATCCGCGACGCGATACCCTTCCCACGCACGCCGGGCCACGCCGAGTTTTAGCCGATGCTGACTTTTCTCGCCCTGGTCGCGGTCGCGGTGGCGATCTCCGGTGTCATGGCGTTCGTGTTCTTCTGGCCGATGGCGCTGGTGCACTTGCGCGATCGTCACGCCGGATTGTTGAGCGGCTTTGGCGGTTTCGCGTTCGCGGCGCCGTCGGCATTGCAGTGGTTGCTGGCCGGACGTTATCGCGACCTGCGCGATCCTGGTTTGAACGGCCTCTGCACCCCAGCGCGGCTCTCGCTGTGGTCGGTGATCTTCGCCTTGCTGGCGGCAGGCGTGTTGATACTTTTTGCGCAGGGTTTCGAATCGTGAGTGTCGTCAACGAACAATGGTGGGTGGCTTCGCTCGGTAAAACCTTGGTCTGGGCGCGAATGCGGGTGAAGGAATCCGGAACCGCGGAGGTGTTCGACTGCGACGGCCGCAGTCTTTCCTACGACAGCGAAGAGAGCGCGCGCGACGCGTTGCTCGACGCCGAGTTCCGCGCCTTCGACGGCCTGGACGAGGACGATGCGATGTCGCTGGGTTTCGCCTTGGGCCAGATCGCGCCACCGCAGGCCGACGACGACGACGCCCTGCGCGATCGCATGATCCAGCCGCTGCCCACGTTGCAGTAGTGCCGGCCCGAAAATGTACATGCCGCGCGCGTTTGCCGAATCCGACCTGATCGAACTCGACCACCTGGTGGCGCGTGATGCCTTCGCCACGATCGTGACGACGCGC
>JBKJTK010000154.1:0-3872 GCA_046590875.1 Chiayiivirga sp. | reverse complement strand
TCTGGTGTTCACCCATATCTCGGCCAAGCTGCCCGGACCCGACGAACAGTTCCTCATCAATCCTTACGGTGCACTGTTCGAAGAGATCACCGCCAGCAGCCTGGTGAAGGTCGACCTGCACGGCAACAAGCTCGACGACGCGCCGTTTCCGGTGAATCCTGCCGGCTTCACCATCCACAGCGCGATCCACGCCGCACGCCCCGACGTGCACTGCGTACTTCACGTCCACACCGTCAACGGCATTGGGGTGTCGGCGCAGAAGGGCGGTGTTTTGCCGCTGTCCCAGCAATCAATCTTCGTGCTCGCGAGCCTGGGATACCACGACTACGAAGGCGTGGCCTTGCGCGACGAAGAAAAGCCGCGCCTGGTGCGTGACCTCGGCGATCGCACCTTCCTGATGCTGCGTAACCACGGCTTGCTGACGGTCGGCGCCAGCATTCCGGATGCCTTCCTGGCCCTGTATCTGTTTGAGACGACGTGTGCGATCCAGCTGCGTGCGCAAAGCGGCGGCGGCGAGTTGGTGCAGGTGCCTCCGCAGATCATCGCCACCGCTGAACAGCAGGCAGCGCAAGTGACGAAGAATCTCGGCGGGCTACTGGCGTGGCCGGCATTGCTGCGCAAGCTGGACCGGATCGACGCAAGCTACCGCGAGTAGCAGGCTTTTGATAAACAGCCTTCAACAACCTGATCGGGCTACAGCAGCGCCATCGGCTCCTGCAGGGCCGCCAACTGCTCCTGCAGCTGGGTGATCACCGACTCCCAATGACGCGGTTCCTCGAACCAGGGAAACGCGCGTGGAAACGCCGGATCATCCCAGCGTTTCGCGACCCAGCCATTGAAGTGCAGGAGGCGCATGGTGCGTAGCGCTTCGACCAGGTGCAGTTCGCTCGGATCGAAGTCGCGGAAGGCGCGATAGCCGTCGAGCAGCCAGCCGAACTGGCGACGTTGATCGGCCGCAGAGCCTGACAACAGCATCCACAAGTCCTGGATTGCGGGCCCGGTGAGGCAGTCGTCGAGATCGACGAAGTGCGCCTGCCCGTGACCCGCGTGACTGTCGCGCCAAAGGATATTGCCGGGATGACAGTCACCATGCAGGCGCAGCGTGTGGAAGCCACCGGCGCGTGCCCACGCGGCTTCGATGTGGTCGAACACCGCGTCAGTCAAGCGTTCAAAAGGGAGTTCGAGTTCTGGCGGCAGCCAGCGATGATCGAGCAGCCAGTCGACCGGATCGTACCCGTGGCTGTCGATGCTCAGGGTGATGCGGTGCGCGAACCGCGCTTGCGCACCAACCGTGTGCATTCGGGCTAGCGTTTGGCCGAGATGACGCAGCGTTTCGCGGTTATCCAGTTCCGGTGCATGACCGCCCTGGGTCGGGAACAAGGTATAGCGGTAACCGTCAAACCAGTGCAGGGTGTCGTCTTCGATCACCAGTGGCGCGACCACCGAGAGGTCGGCGTCGCATAGTTCTGCGCTGAAGCCGTGTTCCTCGCGGATCGCCGCATCGGTCCAGCGGCCGGGACGGTAGAACTTGGCCACCAGTGGCGCGCCGTCCTCCAAGCCCACGCGATACACCCGATTCTCGTAGCTGTTGAGGGCAAGTACGCGGCCGTCACAGGCGTAACCGAGCGCCTCCACGGCTTCGAGCACGATCTCGGGTCCGAGATCGGCATATGGAGTGGCGTCGTCGTCACCGATTTCGGTCATGCCGGGATGCTGCGGCCTTTCTCCCTCTCCTTCAAGGAGAGGGTTGGGGAGAGGATGGTGTTTTCGCTCCACCCGCCATGAAGATCAACACCATCCTCACCCCAGCCCTCCCCTTGAAGGGGAGGGAGACAAGCTGGGCATCTCCAGTGCCGCCGCTTCACCGCGCAGGGCCGGCGAGAGCCAGCAGTGCGAGCCGCAACTGGCAAAACCTGCGGCATCGAAGGCACGCCGATACCACGCGGCGCGGCGGCCGATGAAGCCCTCTCTATCGCCATCCGGGTCGTCTTCGCGGCAGAACGCTTCGAGGAACGCAATCCCGGAACAAAGTTCGGCAAAGCCCGACAGGCCGCGCGTCAGTTCGCGCGTCGGCACGTAGTGCATTACGTCCGAGCACACCAGCAGATCCACCGGCGCGCCGAAGCGCAAGTGTTCGAGTTGGCCGAAGCGCACCGGTTGCAGGTTGCGACGACTGCCGAAACGCGCGATCGCATACTCGCTGGGATCGATGCCGCGATAGGCAAGCCCGGGGCGCAGCTTCAGCAGCGGAGCGCGCCACGCGCCTTCGCCGCAACCCACGTCGAGTACGCTGCGCAAGGGACGGCCGAGGTAGTACTCGGTCACCGAAACCGCGAGCCGCACCTTGCGTTCCAGCGCCTGTTTGCCGGTGATGCGTTGCGCGGGGTGCCGGTACCAGCGCTCGAAGTAGCGTTGGTCGTAATTTTTTGCCATCCGGGATTCCTTGTGGTGCGCCGTATTGTCGCCGGAAAGCTGGCGCGACCGCGCCGCGCGGTGCATGATCCGCGGCGGGGGACCGCAGGGGCGTCGCATGGGTGAGTCCGGCTTCATCGAGCATCTGCGCGAATTGTTCGCCCCCGGCGCCCAATTCGAGGCACGCCGAATGTTTGGCGGCTGGGGCGTCTATCTCGACGGCCTGATGTGCGGCTTGGTCGCCGACGGCCAGCTTTATCTCAAGACCGATGCCCAGACGCGCGTTGCCTTCGATGCCGCCGGCAGCGCGCCGTTCGTCTATGCCGGCAAGGGCAAGCCGATCACGATGAGCTACTGGACTGCACCCGAGGAAGCGCTCGAATCAAGCGAAGCGATGGCGCCCTGGGCCGCACGCGCGCAGATCGCGGCGCGCACCGCGGCGAGCGCGAAACGAAAACCGGTGCCGAAGCGCAAACGCTGATCGGGAGGGATAACCCTCTCCGGCCCGCAAGCACAGCTTGCGGGCGTTCATCGGCCCGCAAACCTGCGGTTTGCTAGCGGTCCTCTTCACCCTTGAAGGGGAGGGAGAAGTTCTAAGCGTGCTTGCGGATGAACTCGCGGACTTCGGGATACACCACGTCGCGCCAGCGCCGCCCGCTGAAGATTCCGTAGTGGCCCGCGCCTTTGACCGTCAGGTGGCGCTTGTTCTTTTCCGCGAGACCGGTGCAGAGCACGTGTGCGGCCTGGGTCTGGCCGAGGCCGGAGATGTCGTCGAGTTCGCCCTCGATCGTCATCAGCGCGCTGCGTTTGATGTCCGCGGGCTTCACCCGTGCGCCCTTGACATCCCATTCGCCGCGCGGCAGCAGATGCTGCTGGAACACTACGCGGATGGTGTCGAGATAGTACTCGGCCGGCATGTCGAGCACGGCGTTGTACTCGTCATAGAACTTGCGGTGTGATGCGGCGTCGTCGAGATCGCCCTTCAGCAGATCTTGATAAAAGTCCCAGTGCGACTCGAAGTGGCGACTCGGATTCATCGCGAGGAAGCCGGCATGCTGGAGGAATCCTGGATACACCCTGCGCCCGTGGCCCGGATAGTTCTTCGGCACGTCATGGATGACGTGGTTCTGGAACCACGACAGCGGCTTGGTGGTCGCCAGATCGTTGACTTTGGTCGGGCTCACTCGCGTATCGATCGGCCCGCCCATCATCGTAAGGCTGCGCGGCACGACCTCGCCTGCGCTCGCCATCAGCGACACCGCTGCCAGCACCGGCACCGTGGGCTGGCAGACGCTGATCACGTGCAGGTTTTTCGCGCCGATATGGCGGATGAAGCTGCGGATGACCTCCACGTAGTCGTCGAGCGTAAACGCGCCGGCGCCGAGCGGCACCATGCGCGCATCGATCCAGTCGGTGATATAGACCTTGTGATCCTGCAATAGCGTGCGGACGGTGTCGCG
>JBKJTK010000087.1:0-13291 GCA_046590875.1 Chiayiivirga sp. | reverse complement strand
GCGGGGTTCAGTTCAGGCGCGGCACACTCTGCGGCCCGGGCGAGCAGCAACTCGCGCTCGTGGACATTGCGGGTGAGCGTGACAGCACTTTGAAATTGGCTGTTAGCTGTTCCTCGCAATGTCCACGAGCGCGAGTTACTGCTCGTCCGTGCCGCCGAGTGTGCCGCGCCCCAACTGAACCCCGCTTGTCTCGTTTCCTCGCGCAACGCGCGGCGACGGGCCTTTGTCATCCTGCACTCAGCTGCGGGGGGATAGGGTCGGGGTCCGTCCTGTGCGCGAGCGCCGAGCCATGAACCATCTTCGTTGTTTGCCGCTTCTGATTCCCTTCCTCTTGATCGGCTGCGATCGGCCTTCCGAGCCCGTCGAACCCGTGGCTGCACGAGTGACGACCCCGACCTTGCCTTCGCTGCCAGCAGCTCCACCGGCTGATTCCCCGCCTCATGCCATGCCGCCACTCGCAACCGGCATCGACGCCAGCGGCACCGTGTCGACCGCGCAGGCGCTGCTCATGCCGACCCGGGGCCACCACGCCAGCGGCACCCTTTCGATGCAGATCGAGAATGGTGCTTTGCGCGTCATCGGCCGCATCGCCGGACTCACTCCGCTCGCCGCGCATGGATTCCACATTCACGAACAAGGCGATTGCAGCGCGCCGGATGGATCGAGCGCGGGCGGACACTTCAACCCGACCGGTCATCCCCACGGACAGCGTGACGCCGGTCCGCACCATGCGGGCGACCTGCCCAACCTGCGGGCCGACGCACAAGGAGAGTCGGTGGTCGATGTGCTGCTGCCCGCTCTGGAGATCGGCACCAATGGGCCGCGTGACGTACTCGGCCGCGCGGCCGTGGTGCACGAGCAAGCCGACGACTACCGCACCCAGCCGGCGGGCAATTCTGGCGCGCGTATCGCTTGCGGCGTGATCGGTCGCACGCTGACCACGGCGCCGATCGAAACGATGGACGATGGCAATCCGCGATGAACCGGCTGCCGCATGTTGGACACCGCGCTAAGCGTGATGCCCATGCCGCTTGAGCCCGCCATCGTTGTGAACCCGGCGCGCCGACGCAAGCTGCTTGCAGCGCTGGGGCTGCTTCTCGTCGGCTTGTTCGCGCTGTGGTCGTGGTGGGACTGGAACTGGTTCAAGGGCATGATTGAGCGTCGGGTCGAAGCCGCCACCGGCCGTCGCTTTGAAATCGTCGGCGATCTCGACATTGATCCAGGTTGGAGCACTACCACGGTGCGCGCCGACGAGGTGCGCTTCGGCAATGCGGCGTGGGCCAAGGCCCCATCCATGGCGCAGGCCGATGCGCTCGCGTTCGAGATCGAGGTGTGGCCGCTGTTGCGCGGCGACTTCGTGTTGCCGGAGGTGCGCCTGCAACGGCCGCGGGTGGCGCTGGAGCGCGTCACGGAACAACCCGGCAACTGGATGCTGAATCGTCCACGCCGTCGTGATCGGCGTTTCGAGATCGGTGAACTGCTCGTCACCGATGGCGAGTTGACGCTGCGCGATGCGCCGGCGCGCACGAATCTCACGCTCGAGGTCAAAAGCGGCAAGCCCGGTCCCGACGATGTGTCTGCGCCACTGCAGGTGAGCGGCAGTGGCCGCTATCGGGCGCAGCGGTTCAAGCTCGAAGGGCGGGTCGAATCACCGCTCGAACTTCGTGACCAGACCGAGCCGTTCCGCGTCGATCTACGCGCGCACGCTGGTGCAACGCGCGTCCACGCACGCGGTGGCGTTAGCACGATCGCGGCATTGCGCGAGTTCGACCTGGCCTTTGCCTTGAACGGTGCCGATCTCGCAGACCTGGAACCGCTGTTCGATATCGTGATGCCCACCACACCGCCGTATGTACTCGACGGCCAGCTGCAACGCCGCGGCGAGGTCTGGCATTACCGCGAGGTCACCGGCCGCGTCGGCGACAGCGACCTCGCCGGCGATGTGACTCTGACCTGGGGTGGCGAACGTCCACACCTGAAAGCGGCCTTGGTATCGAAGCGACTCGACTTCGACGACCTTGCGGGTTTTGTCGGAGCGCCGCCTTCTGCCGGCAAGGGCGAGACCACATCGCCCGAGCAAGCACGTGCCGCGGCGGAGCTTGCGCGCAGCGCTCGGGTTCTTCCGCAGAAGCCCTACCGGCTCGACAAGCTGCGCGCGATGGATGCCGACGTAACCCTGCGCGCGGCCCAGGTCGACGCCGCACCGCTGCCGCTGCAATCGTTGCAGGGTCATCTGCTGCTCGACAACGGCGTGGCACGTCTGGATCCGCTGGAATTGGGCGTGGCGGGCGGTCGCATCGACAGCCGCATCACGCTTGATGCTTCGCGCACGCCGATCGCTGCGTCGGCCGATCTCAACTTGCGCGGGCTGCAACTGCCGAAACTTTTTCCGGGAGTCGAGCTCACCGAAGACAGTTCGGGCCGTATTGGCGGCCGGGTGAAGCTCAGCGGGCGCGGTAACTCGGTGGCCGACATGCTCGCCGGCGCGAACGGCGACGTTGGTCTGGTGATGGGCAAGGGCCGCATCAGCAACCTGCTGGTGGAATTTGCCGGCCTAGATGTCGCTGAGGCACTGAAATTCCTCATCGGCAAGGACCGCATCATCCCGGTCCGCTGCGCGTTCGCGGATTTCGGAGTGAAGGATGGCGTGGTGACGGCGCGCAGTTTCGTCTTCGACAGCACCGACACCGTGATCTACGGTGAAGGTCGCATCGATCTGCGTGACGAGTCGCTGAATCTGCTGCTGCGCCCGCAACCCAAAGACAAGAGCCTCGTGAGTCTGCGTTCTCCGCTGGTGGTGGATGGGAGCCTCAAGGACCCCGACATCCACCCGAAGGCCGGACCGTTGGCGCTGCGCGCGATCGCGGCGGCGGTGCTGTATTCGATCGCACCTCCGGCGGCGTTGCTGGCGCTGCTGGAGACCGGTCCGGGCGACGACGCGGATTGCCGCGGCAAAACCGGAACCTGACTCGATGCTGTTCACATAAGCCGTTCGTGGTGAGGTATCGAACCACAACAGCCCGAAACTTCAAGCATGCGCCCTTCGATACCTCAGCATGAACGGAATTCGGAGGGCGTAACTGAATAGCATAAGACCCTGACTCCATCCACCTGAATCCTCCAGAAAGGAAACACCCATGAGCCTCTTGCGGATGCGTTTCACCGGCAACGAAGACGACGCGCGCAACTTGATCAATGCCATCACGTCCATCGAGGGCGTGGAGCACGTCGAGGAAGTCGCCACGCTAATGCCGCAACTTGACGACGAGGATTCCAGTTCCGCCGGCCTGGTTTCCGACCGCGGACCGGAATCGCGCGCCATCGAGGTAGAGGTTCCAAACGACACCGCCGCGAGCCGCGTGCGCGAATTAGCCATGGGTCTCGCCCGCGAGGCGGACGCCGGGCTGGAATTCGAGGGAGACGAGGTCTGAGGCCGCCGGCTTGGCAGGCAGGCTCATGACGACATCGAAAACCGCGTCGATCGCGAACGCGTCGTCGCCGTTGGAGGATCGGGTTTTCGCCCGTCTTTTCGTCAGGCTCGGTTTTTGCGGCGGCCGTGGGTTCCGCGCAACTCGCATCACCAACCGCGATGTCCATCGCAGATTCGAAAACTGTCCGATCCGCGGCGGCGAACACGTATCAGGACTGTGAGCGCCGGCTCGGATTCAGAAGCGGACAATCGTTACAACTTGTCACAGGGCGGAAAGCCTGGTGATGGAACGAAAAGCCAACGCAGAGAAAGCATCCTGGCAGTAGTTAAGTAAAATTCAGGTTAAACCTTGCGAAGTTAAGTGAAAATGTTATAGTTGATTCCACAATAAGTGCGTAACCTGCTGATTAAAATAGAATAACAACGAAATCCGATTTTGCCCCGAGATCCAAGAGTGACCCCAGTGTCATGACCGTTCTGATTGCTGTGATGTGTGTCTTGAGCGCAGGACTGGCGTACGCCAGCCTGCGCCGTATTCCCGAAGACATGGTCTGCACGGTGCACCGCTTCGGTCACTACGTGCGGACGCTCACGCCCGGAGTGCGCTTCACCCTTCCGTTTGTCGACCATATCGCGGCGCGTGTGCGCCTGGTGGGACATCAGATCAACCTGACGCCGCAGAGCTTCGGCGCCAACACCGCGGCGCGAGGCGCGGTTTACTACCAGATTCTGGACCCCGAGCGCGCTGGCGATGCGCTTGACGATGTCGATGCGCTGGTCGAGCGCGAGGCCTGCCAGCGCCTCGCCGCCATGGCCGCCAATGACGCCACGACCGAATCCAACGAACTCTCGCGCCAACTCGAAAGCGACTTGAACCAGCGGCTTGGTTCGCTCGGCCTGCGCATCACGCGCTGTCAGTTGCAGCTCTCCGCAGCCTGAGGACAGGAAGTCCGGCCGCTCTCGGGCATCCTGCCCTCCGCGCCACTCGGACTCCTGTCCATCGAATGGCGGTGGAGTCCGGGCCGCTCCCGCGCGTCCTGCGCTCGCGGCACTCGCACTTCCATGTGCATCGTAGCCGAGAGCGGCTGAGCGGCGACTACGCCACGCGTCGGTTGTCTTGCCGGCGTGCGCTGCCGATACTGGCCGGCCTTCGCCTGCGACCCAAGGTCCGTTGACCTAGTGACCTCGCTGCCTTCCCTTGCTCCGATGCTGCATGACGGCCTGGCCGAACTTGGCCTGGACGATTCCGAGCTCGTCGAGCGCCTGGTCGACTATCTGGCATTGATGCAGCAGTGGAATCGTGCCTACAACCTCACCGCGATTCGCGAGCCGACCGAGATGGTGTCCAAGCATGTGCTGGACTCGCTTGCGATCCATCCCTTTGTGCACGGCTCGCTGGCGGACATCGGCACCGGCCCCGGCCTGCCCGGCATTCCGCTGGCGCTCGCGAAACCCGATCTGCGCGTTTCGCTGATCGAAACCGCCGGCAAGAAGGCGCGTTTCCTGCGCGAGGCGGTGCGACATCTGGACCTCGGCTCTCGCGTGCGGGTGCATGATGCGCGCGCGCAGGAGGTGCCCGAGTCCGGACAGCACGACTGTCTTGCCGCGCGCGCCTTCGGTACCCTAGCGGAGATCCTCGCGGCCGGTGGGCACCTGCTCGCCTCTGGGGGCCGGTTGCTGGCCATGAAAGGCCGCGTGCCGGCGGAGGAGATCGCCGCGTTGCCGAACGGTTACCGCCACCTCGCCACGCATCCGCTTGCGGTGCCGGGGCTGGACGCCGAGCGGCATTTGGTTGTCGTGGAAAAACTCTGAGCATTCAAGTTATGTCGCGCATCATCGCGGTCGTCAATCAAAAAGGCGGGGTCGGCAAGACCACTACCGCAGTGAATCTGGCCGCTGCTCTCGCCGAGACCGGACGCCGCGTGCTGCTGGTCGACCTCGATCCGCAAGGCAACGCCACCATGGCCTCGGGCATCGACAAGCGCGACGCGCATCCGTCCAACTGCGAAGTGATGCTGGGCGAGGTCGCCGCGAAGGCCGCGATCATGGCCACCGCGGGCAAGTACGACTTGCTGCCCAGCAACACCGACCTGATTGCGGCCGAGTTTCAGGTGATGGACATGAAGGATCGCGAGACGCGGCTGAAGCAGGCGCTGGAACCGATCGCGCGCGACTACCAGTACGTGCTGATCGACTGTCCGCCCTCGCTCAGTCTGCTGACGTTGAACGCCCTGGCCGCAGCCGATGGCGTGCTGGTTCCGATGCAGTGCGAATACTTTGCGCTCGAAGGCATCGCCGCGCTCACCGACACCATGGAAGCGGTCAAGCGGCGGCTGAATCCCAAGCTCGAAATCGAAGGCATCGTGCGCACCATGTTCGACGTGCGCAACAACCTCGCCAACGCGGTCTCGGCCGAATTGCAGCGGCATTTCGGCGACAAGGTCTACCGCACCGTAATCCCGCGCAACGTTCGTCTGGCGGAGGCCCCCAGCCACGGCCAAAGCATCGTCGAGTACGACCGCGCCTCGCGCGGTGGCGTGGCGTATCTGGGACTGGCGGGTGAAGTGATCGGACGCGAACGCAGTCACGCGCAACGGGCGGAGAAAAACTGATGGCCGCGAAAAAGCCGGCGCTGGGGCGTGGCCTCAGCAGCCTGATCCGAGAAGCGATCGCCCCCTCGAGAGACGAGGCTGCGGGCGACCGTCTGCTGACGCTGCCGATCGAGCAATTGCAGGCGGGCAAGTATCAGCCGCGCAGTCACATGGACCAGGAGCGGCTGGCGGAACTGGCCGAGTCGATCAAGGCGCAGGGCATGATCCAGCCCATCATCGTGCGCACGCTCGGCCGCGATCGCTACGAGATCATCGCCGGCGAACGCCGCTGGCGCGCGGCGCAGCTCGCGAGTCTGCGTGAAGTGCCGGTGGTGCTGCGTGACGCCGACGACCACGCCGCGCTCGCGATGGCGCTGATCGAGAACATCCAGCGCGAGGATCTGAATCCGCTGGAAGAGGCGCTCGCGCTGCAACGCCTGATCGACGAATTCCATCTGACTCACCAGCAGGCCGCTGAAGCCGTTGGGCGCTCGCGCGCCGCGGTCAGCAACCTGCTGCGCCTGCTCGAACTACCCGACCTCATCCGTGGCTTCGTGGAGCGACACGAGATCGAGATGGGCCACGCACGCGCGCTGCTCACCTTGCCGGTGCCGCAGGCAATCGCGCTGGCGCAGGCCGCGGCGGCGGAAGGCTGGAGCGTGCGCGAGATCGAGCGCCGGGTGCAGGCGCTGCAAAAGGGCGTTGCGCTGGCGCCGAAACCGCCGCAGAAGAAAGCCCCCGACGCCGACATCGCCGCGCTGGAGCGCGAACTGGGCGAGATTTTCAGTACCACCGTCGCGGTTCAGGCCGGCCGCGGCGGGCGCGGAAAACTGGTGATCCAGTACCACAGCCTGGACGAACTCGAAGGCATTCTGGAGCGCGTGCGGCGCTAGCGCGGCGCAGACGGCTTCGAAGCATCGCCCTGAAGGCATCAGTGGCAGGGGCGGCGTAGAATCCTGCCCCTGTTCCGATCCGTCGCCCGTCATTCCATGCCAATCGAACTCAGCGTCATCGTGCCAGTGCACAACGAAGAGGACAATGTCGCCTCGCTGATCGAGGAGATCGTCGCGGCGCTGCGCGGACGGACTTCATTCGAGATCGTCTATGTCGATGATGCCAGTCGTGATACCACCCCCGACAAGCTGCGCCACGCGCTCGACTTTTATCCCGAGCTGCGCGCGATCCGGCACGTGCAACAGTCCGGCCAGAGCACCGCGATACGCAACGGGGTGAAGGCTGCGCACGGCGCTTGGATCGCCACCCTTGACGGCGACGGCCAGAACGATCCGGCAGACATCCCGAAATTGCTCGCCGCGCGCGACGCCGGCGCGGCTGAAACAAAACTCTATGCCGGCTGGCGCGTCAATCGACAGGACAGTGACAGCAAGCGCTGGGCCTCGAAATGGGCGAACGCAATCCGCTCGCGCCTGCTCAACGACGCCACGCCGGACACCGGCTGCGGCATCAAGTTGTTCGAACGTGCCGCCTTTCTCGACCTGCCGTATTTCAACCATATGCATCGTTACCTACCCGCACTGATGCAGCGCGCGGGTTGGAAAACCGTGAGCGTGCCGGTCAACCATCGCGCACGCACCGCAGGCATATCCAAGTACAACAACCTCAACCGTGCCCTGGTCGGGATCAGCGACCTGCGCGGCGTGGCCTGGCTGATCCGGCGCGCCAAGCGCACCGTGGTCGAGGAGTTGCAGCGCCCATGAACGATCAAATCCTCTGGCTGTCCTGGACCGGGCTGCATGTCACCCCCTGGAAGCTGATCGGCTACACCGGCGCACTGATGTTCGGCGGGCGCTGGCTGGTGCAGTTCATCGCCTCGCGCCGCGCGCGCAGGCCGGTGATCCCGCGCCTGTTCTGGTACATGAGCCTGGTCGGCAGCGCGATGACACTGAGCTATTTCCTTTTCTCCTCCAAGCAGGACTCGGTCGGGGTGCTGCAGAACCTGTTCCCCAGCTTCACCGCGGCCTACAGCCTGTGGCTCGACGTCCGCCACCACGGCTGGCACCGCGACCGAGATCCTTCGTCGGGTTAGAAGCAGATCAAGGGCGTTCAACTGCGTCGAGGAAACTTCTGCCCCGCTCCCTGAGACGGCGGCCGGGCGCCGGATTGCGTCCAGGCAGAGTAGTCGGCATAATTCGCGGCTCGCTGTGTCCGGCCCCGTGCCGGCGCGACCGGTAACGCGATGCCGGCGCCTCTCACGCGAACCTGAAACCACCCGAGTCGCGTGCTGCCTGACGGCAGCGGGGCCGATGTTTCCCAGGCTATGGGAGACGCAACAACAGCATCGAGGTGCGTCATGGCAAGAACCTGCCAAGTAACCGGCAAACGCGCGATCAGCGGCAACAACGTATCGCACGCCAACAACCGAACCAAGCGCCGCTGGCTGCCGAACTTGCACGAGCGTCGCTTCTGGGTCCCGAGCGAGAATCGCTGGGTCAAGCTACGCGTGTCCGCCAACGCCCTGCGCACCATCGACAAGAACGGCATCGAAGCCGTGCTGGCCGACCTCCGCGCCCGCGGCGAAAAGGTCTGAGGAGATAAATCATGGCTTCCAAGCGCGACAAAATCCGCCTCACCTCGTCCGCCGGCACCGGTCATTTCTACACAACCGACAAGAACAAGAAGAACACGCCGGCCAAGATGGAAATGAAGAAATACGATCCAGTCGTGCGCAAGCACGTCATGTACAAGGAAGGCAAGATCAAGTGACGCATTGGCGCGTGCGCGCTTTTTTTGCGCACGCCTTTGCCAATGCGTCATCCCCGCGAAGGCGGGGATCCAGTGCCGATGACCTTTATGCGGCTCCGCCGCAACCAAGCCACTGGGTTCTTGCCTGCGCAGGAATGACGACCGACAGGAACCCGCCGCAAGGCGGGTTTCTTTTTTCCTCCTGACTCGGACCGACGGCGCTGGGCTGACGAAAAACGGGCGCTGGTCGCTCGACCGGCACCAACGAATGTCACGCCACTATCGACCCGAACCGTCCGCTGTTGAAATCGGTGATCGCCTGGCGAATCTCGGCTTCGCTGTTCATCACGAACGGGCCGTAGCCGACCACCGGTTCGTCGATCGGCTCGCCGCTCAACAGCAGCACTGTCGCGTCGGTACTGGCTTCGATCGCGACCTCCGCCCCGGCGCGATCCAGCAGCACCAACTGCGCCTCACGCGCGCCTTGGCTGCCGTTCACCATTACCGTGCCGTGCAGCACGACTAGCGCCAACGTGCGGCCTTCAGGCAGCGAGAACGACGTTGCATGCCCCTGGTTCAAGCGCACATCCCACACGTCGATGGGCGTGAATGTGCGCGCGGGGCCGCGATGGCCCTCGAATTCGCCCGCGATCACCCGCACCCGCCCGGCGCCGTCAGGCAACGCGACCGAGGGAATCTCGCGATCGAGCAGATTCTGGTAACCCGCCGGTGCCATCTTGTCCTTGGCCGGCAGATTGACCCAGAGCTGCACCATCTCCAGGGTGCCGCCGCTGCGGGTGAATGCTTGGGAATGGAATTCCTCGTGCAGGATTCCCGAAGCGGCCGTCATCCACTGCACGTCGCCTGGGCCGATATGGCCGCCGGCGCCGGTCGAGTCGCGATGATCGACTTCGCCCTGATAGACGATGGTGACGGTCTCGAAGCCGCGATGCGGATGCTGGCCGACCCCGCGCGGCTTCGTGGCCGGCGCGAACTGCGCCGGACCGGCGTAGTCGAGCAGCAGGAACGGGCTGAGGTGCTGGCCGTGACTGTTGTAGGAGAACAGCGAGCGGGCCGGAAAACCGTCGCCCACCCAGTGCGGCCGGGGCGCGCTGTAGAGGCCGAGGATCTTCTTCATGATCGACTCCGTTGTGGGAACACGAGCGGTTCCGCGGTGGGACACACGATATTCTCTGCACAATGGCGTGGGTAGACGCCGGGATTTATCCTCAGCGTTCTGCGGGGAGAACGATGTCGAGGGCGAACATGCAGGACCTTAACGATCTCTATTTTTTTGTCCAAGTCGTGGATCACGGCGGCTTCGCGCCGGCCGGTCGCGCGCTCGGCATCCCCAAATCGAAACTGAGTCGGCGGATCGCATTGCTCGAAGAGCGTCTCGGGGTGCGTCTGCTGCAACGCTCGACGCGGCGCTTCTCGGTCACGGAGGTCGGCCAGACCTACTACATCCACTGCAAGGCGATGTTGGTGGAGGCCGAGGCCGCCGAGGAAGCGATCGCGGTCACCCGTTCCGAGCCGCGCGGCATCGTGCGGCTGAGTTGTCCGGTCGCGTTACTCGACACGCGCGTCGGTCCGATGCTGGCGGAGTTCATGGCGCTCAATCCGCGCGTGGAAATTCACCTGGAAGCGACCAATCGCGTCGTCGACGTGGTGAGCGAAGCGGTCGACATGGCGATCCGGGTGCGGCCCCCGCCGCTCGCCGACAGCGATCTGGTGATGCGGGTGCTGGCCGACCGCGGCCAGTGCCTGGTCGCCAGCCCAGGCCTGCTACAAAGTGTCGTCATTCCGCAGGTGCCTGCCGATTTGACCCGCTTTCCCAGCCTCGCTCTAGGGACACCGCAGAACGATCACGTCTGGATCCTGTACGGCCCGGACGGCGTGCAGGCGACGATCCACCATCGTCCGCGCCTGATCACGGGGGGCATGTTCGCGCTGCGCGCGGCCGCGGTGGCGGGCGTGGGCGTCGTACAGATGCCGACCATGATGGTCTGCGACGAGCTCACCAACGGAGAACTGTTGCGCTTGCTGCCCGCGTGGGCGCCGCGGCGCGAGATCGTGCACGTAGTGTTCGCCTCACGTCGCGGATTGCTGCCCTCGGTGCGCGCGCTGATCGATTTCCTGGCCGAAGGATTCCGGCGGCTGGACGAGGATTAGGCGCGTTGCGGCACCCGATTCGTGTCTGATCAGCGCGGCGGCGCGGCGATCTCGCGGGCATCAAGAAAGCCGCTGCGGTCCGCGTCCTGGCGATCGAACGTGGCAGCGAGCGAACGTCGATGCGATTCCAGCGTGGGTATACGCCGCGTGCGGGCACCGCGCGGCAGTTCCGAGACGCTCAGGCGGCCGTCGCCATCACGATCCATTTGCGCGAAGCCGCGACTGAGATAGTCCTGGTATTCGGCCAGCGCGATGCGGCCGTCGCGGTTGCCGTCCATGCGCACCAGGTACTCGGCCGGACTGCGGGCAAGGTCGTTCGCCTGCGCCGCCGTCACCGTCACCGCGAGTGCCAGCCCCCAACACAACGCGCAGACGTGCAGCGGGCGCAAGCAGGTCATCGGGGGCAGCCGGGGCGGGCGCGGATCACGCCGCCGATCATCCGGGTCGAGGAGCGCGCGAACAAGACGCGCGACAGCACTGTTGCGATTGTCTACCAGCGTGAACAGCCGGCTATGTCTCAGACTGAATTTCTGGGAACCGTTCGCGCTGAGGTATCGAAGCGCCTGCCGGGTCCGTCGCTGTTGGCCTCCGATCGCCGCAGGCAACTTTATGCTCAACCTGTCGAAGCATCAGGCCGAACAGTGAGTTCAGTTTCATACTGAGACACGAACGGCCCCCGACCGCGAGGGTGCGATCAGCGCGCCTTGACCGGCACCAGCGCGTAGCCGCGCAAGCGCGCCGCGAAGTCCTGCAAGGCGCAGATACCCGAGGCTTCGGCCTCACGACACCAGTCCTGCAAACGCGCCAGCGTGGTCGCAGCGTCTTGTTGACGCTCCTCCAACACCGCGGCCAGTCGCAATCGGTACTCGACCAGGGTGGCGAGACGCGGACTGCGCTGCACGAAATCCTGCAAGCGCTCGCGCGCCTGCGGGTCGAGCCAGCGGCCGTTGTCGGCCAGCGCCTTGCGCCACTTTCGCGGCAGCGCCTTGAGGTTGGCGCCGGCCTGCAGCGCGTCTTCCTTCAGCGCCGGCAGCAGCACGCCGCGGTAGTAGTCGGTCATGGCCTGGAAACGATGCGACAGCAGCGCCTTCAACGTTTCGCTGTCCGGCATCGCGATGTTCGGACGCACGTCGAGCGAGGGCGCCACACGCAACACTTTCGCGAGGCCGAAAAATTCGAAAAACTTGATCGCGGCCCAGCCGATATCGAACTCGAAACGGCGCAGCGCGAACTTCGCCGAGGACGGGAACGCGTGATGATTGTTGTGCAGCTCCTCACCGCCGATCCACACGCCCCACGGCGTGAGATTGGTCGCGGTATCGTGGGTCTCGAAGTTGCGATAGCCCCACCAGTGCCCGAGACCATTCACCACGCCCGCGGCCCACAGGGGAATCCACAGCATCTGGATGGCCCACACCGCGAGACCGCCGGCGCCGAACAATGCCACCGTGATGAACAGCAGCAGGGTTGGGCCCAGGGTGGGATGCGCCGTATACAACTTGCGCTCGATCCAGTCGTCCGGGCAACCCTTGCCATACTTCTCGATCGATTCGCGATCCGCACGCGCTTCGCGATACAGCTCCACGCCGCGCCACATCACCTGATGGATGCCTTTGAACTGCGGACTGTGGGGGTCTTCCTCGGTTTCGCACTTGGCGTGGTGCTTGCGATGGATCGCGGCCCACTCCTTGGTGATCATGGAGGTGGTGAGCCAGGTCCAGAAACGGAAGAAGTGCGCCAGCACCGGATGGAAATCCACGCCGCGATGCGCCTGGCTGCGATGCAAGTACAGCGTCACGGAAAAAATCGTGAGCTGAGTGACGACCAGGAAATACGCGATCAGCGCACCCCAGCCAACATTAACCAGACCGCCATCCAGCCAATCGAGAATCGAGGAAAACATCGGGATACTCCGGAATATCAAAGGCATGATGCCCGCGCCACCGACGCGATACCATCCCTGCGCCAGGGTATGGAGGCGCGCGGATTCAGTTTCAACCGAGCACCGGCGCACACTCCCAACTTTGTTCAAGATCCATGCCTGAACTGCGTCATGCCCGAACTGCCTGAGGTCGAAACCACCCGCCGCGGCATTGCGCCGCACGTCGAAGGCCACCGCATCGTGGCGGCAATCCTGCGCCGACCCGATCTGCGCTGGCCGATTCCGACGGCCATCCGGGACGAGCTGCCCGGGCAGCGCATCGCGTCGGTGCAGCGGCGCGCCAAGTACCTGCTGCTGAACGCGGAAAGTGGAAGTGCGATCCTGCATCTGGGCATGTCGGGCAGCTTGCGTGTGCTGCCGTCGAGCACGCAGGTTCAGACCCACGACCACGTTGATCTCGCGCTCGACACGGGCCAGGTCCTGCGACTCACCGACCCGCGTCGCTTCGGCGCT
>JBKJTK010000236.1:0-6337 GCA_046590875.1 Chiayiivirga sp. | reverse complement strand
GCGCGCAGCGGTGCGAGTTATTTCGGCAGCCACGATTCCTTCGCGATGATCCGCGGCGGCCACATCGATCTCGCCATTCTTGGCGCGATGCAGGTGACGCACCGGGGCGATCTTGCGAATTGGATGGTGCCGGGCAAGATGGTGAAGGGCATGGGGGGTGCGATGGATCTGGTCGCTGGCGTGAAGCGCGTCGTGGTGCTGATGGAGCACACGGCCAAGTCCGGCGAGCACAAGATCCTGCCCGAATGCACGCTGCCATTGACCGGAGTCGGCGTGGTGAATCGCATCATCACCGAGCTGGCGGTGATGGACGTGACGCCGGAGGGACTGGTACTGGTGGAGGCCGCGCCTGGCGTGAGCGAGGACGAACTGCGCGAAAAGACCGGCGTGGCGTTCAAGCGCGCGGCCTGACCTCGATAATCATCTTCGATTGTCGTTCGCCGACCGGCGCTGCGGCAGGTGATTTCGACATTACCGTTGTCGGATCGAGACAAGCTCGAGGGTCTGCAAGCGCTGCGTGCGGTCGCGGCATTGTCGGTCGTGGTGTTTCATGCCGGGCGTTACGTCGCAGGCAGGCTGCCGGCGCCCGCCTGGACCTGGGGCGAGTTCGGGATCGACGTGTTCTTTGTGTTGAGCGGTTTCGTCATGGCCTGGGCGACGCGCCCGGGCATGAGCGCCTGGCAGTTCCTTGCGCGTCGTGTCGCGCGCATTGCGCCGATGTACTGGCTTGCGACCCTCGCGATGGCGATTGCATTGGCACTGCAGCCGACGCTATTCCACGCAGCCGTGCTCGATCCGGGGCATATTGCCAAAAGCCTGGCGTTCATTCCGCATTTCAACCCGGGAACGCCGAGTGAAGTGTGGCCGCTGTTCGTGCCGGGCTGGACGCTCAACTACGAGATGTACTTTTATTTGATTTTCGCGCTGAGCTTGCCGCTGGTCGCGTCGCTGGGCCGCCGTGCCTTGGCCATCCTCGCGATCCTGCTCGTCGGAATCGGCGCTGCGTCGGCGCTGGGCGACGCGCGAACCCAGGCCTGGGCGGCGTTCCTCGCCAATCCCATCGTGTTGGAGTTTGCGTTCGGAATGGGGGTGGCGCTGATGATCCGGCGCGGCTGGCGCCTGGACGGAAGACTAGCGGCCATGGTCGCGGGGCTCGCGTTCGGTACGCTGATCGCGATCGCCGATACACACACGCGGATCTGGAGTGCCGGCCTCAGTGCGGTCGCGATGGTGTTTGCGGGGGCTTGCTTTCCGGCGTTTCGCACCACGTCCGGGCGTTGGCTGGCGCGCTTGGGCGATGCGTCCTACACCTTGTACTTGATCCAACCCTTCGCGATTGGCGCGCTCTGGCTGGTGTGGCGCGGCTCACCGCTCGACGCCGGCACGGCAGGCGCCTGCGGCTTCATCGGCGTGTGTGTGATCGCGTCCGCGCTCGCGGCACTGCCGATCCATCGCTGGATCGAGCAGCCGATGACGCGTTGGTTGTCGAGCGTCCTTACAAGGCCGCGTCGAGTTCGGGAATCAGCTTGAACAAATCGCCGACCAGACCGATGTCGGCAATCTCGAAGATCGGCGCTTCGGCATCCTTGTTGATCGCAACAATGGGGCCGGCGTCCTTGATGCCGGTCAGGTGCCAATGCTGTTCACTTAAGCCGTTCGTGGTGAGACAGCTGCGCGCCCGAGCGCCGGGTATTGCCCATGAACCTTCCGACCACTCCGAAGGTGCGGCAGGCGCTTCGATACCTCAGCGCGAACGGTTTTCGGGGGTCGGTTCATGGCAGGTATCGAACCACAACACCCCGAAACTTCAAGGCGCCCCCTTCGATACCTCAGGACATGCTTCGATACGCCGTGCGGCGTACCCAGCCCTGAGCTTGTCGAAGGGTCAGGGCGAACGGGTTTGGGGATGCTTAACCGAACAGTATTGGAACAGGTGCTGGATCGCGCCGGAGATGTCGATCGCGACGTGCTGCCCATCGAATGGCGCGAAGGTCGGGCCGATATTGCGCATTCGGCGCTTGCACTTTCACGTGCCACGGAACCGAAAGCGAAGGAGCGGGTTACCGGCGCGTTGCCTCGGAATCAGGCTGCCGCATAGCTCAGCTTGAGCGCATCGGCGGCGACGTGTCGACCAGTATCATTTAGCGGCGGTCTGGCGCCGCGGTGGCAGCGTCAGCTTAGGTTCGCTGCCGCCGAGCCGAGCTAGTCGCCGCGCACTTTCGCGTTGGATCAACGCCGCCAAGGCTTCCCGCACCAGCGCAGTTTTTTCCTGCGGGCCGGTTAAGGATTGCGCCTTCGCAATCAATTCGTCGTCGAGCGCGAGCGTGATGCGCATGGCATGAGCTCCCACGAATAGGCACGAGTTATGGCATCAAACGATGCCGAATCAATGCGCTGTGAGCCTCAGCCCAGCGCCGCTTCCAGCTCCGGGATCAGCTTGAACAGATCGCCCACCAATCCGATATCGGCAATCTCGAAGATCGGCGCTTCGGCATCCTTGTTGATCGCAACGATGGTGCCGGCGTCCTTGATCCCGGTGAGGTGCTGGATCGCGCCGGAGATGCCGATCGCGACGTACAACTCTGGCGCGATGATCTTGCCGGTTTGTCCCACCTGCATTTCGTTGGGGACGTAGCCGGCATCGACCGCGGCGCGCGAGGCGCCGACGCCCGCGCCGAGCTTGTCGGCAAGCTTGTAGATGATCGCGAAGTTCTCAGCCGAGCCCACGCCGCGGCCGCCGGACACCACGCGACTCGCACTCTGCAGGTCCGGTCGATCCGACTTGCCCGCCGCGAGCGAAACGAAGCGTGTGTGGGTGGGCAGTGCGGCGTCGACCGATGCGGCCTCGACCGGTGCGCTGTTGCCGCCCGCGGCGGCGGCCCAGGAGGCGACGCGGATGGTTGCGACGACGAGTTGTCCCGCCGGCGCTTCCACCGTGATGATGGCGTTGCCGGCGTAGATCGGGCGTTTGAAGGTGTGGCTGCTGTCGACCGCCATCACGTCGGACACCTGCGCCACGCCCAGCAAGGCCGCAATGCATGGCATGAGGTCTTTGCCGAAGGTGGTGCTGGGGCCGAAGACGTGGGTGTAGTCAGCCGCGAGTTTCGCGACCTGCGGTGCGAGCACCTGCGCCAGTGCGTTCGCGTTGGCGGCGTTCGTCACCGTCAGCACGCGACTCACGCCGGCGATCTGCGCAGCCTGCGCAGCGATCGCGACCGGATCGGCGGCCAGTACGACCACATCGATCGCAGCGGGTTTCAGCGCCTGAGCCGCGCTCACGCACTTGGCGGTGGCGGAGAGGTTGAGTTTGCCGTCGAGGTGTTCGGCGACGATGAGGATTTTCGACATGAGGTGACTCCCTGTTTGTCTCCTGCCCCCGCTTGCGGGGGAAGGCTGGGATGGGGTACAGAGTTGCGTCGCTGCGTGTTCGCCCCCACCCCGGCCCTCCCCCGCATTGCGGAGGAGGGAGAGGTAGGTGCTACAGCAATCCCTTGGCCTTCAGCGCCGCGACCAGTTCGGCCGCGTCCTTTACCATCACGCCCTTGCTGCGTTTGGGCGGCGACGCGTAGTGCGTAGTCTTGAGATGGTCGCCGCTCTCGACGCCCAGATCCGCCAGCGCGATCGTCTCCAGTGGCTTCGATTTCGCTTTCATGATGTCGGGCAGTTTGATGAAGCGCGGCTCGTTCAAGCGCAGGTCGGTGGTGATCACCGCGGGCAGATCGACCTCCAGCGTTTCCAGCCCGGCATCGACTTCGCGCGTGACCGTCGCCTTGCCATCCGCGACATCGACCTTGCCCGCGAACGTGGCTTGCGGCCGGCCCCAGAGGGTGGCGAGCATCTGGCCGGTCTGATTGGCATCGTCGTCGATCGCCTGCTTGCCGAGGATGACAAGGCCCGGCTGTTCCTTCTCGATCAGCTTGAGCAGCGCGCGCGCGGCGGTCAGCGGCTGGATCGCGTCGGTGGTGACGATATGGATTGCGCGGTTCGCGCCCATCGCCAAGCCGTTGCGCAGATGCGGCTGGCAGTCGGCCGGGCCGATCGTGGCGACGATCACTTCAGTTGCGATGCCTTTCTCGCGCAGACGCAGCGCTTCTTCCAGCGCGATCTCGTCGAAGGGATTGGGCGACAGTTTCACGCCCTCGGTCACGACGCCAGAGTTGTCCGGCTTGACCTGGATGCGCACGTTGTAATCGACGACGCGCTTGTAGCCGACCAGGATTTTCATCGGTCTTGAATTCCTGAAGCTGCGGGAGTCCTCCGGCACGCGCCGGACGGGCGCGTATTGTAGCCCGGGTTTCGCTGCGCTCTACCCGGGCTACGACAGGTTCGGCAGTCCTAACCCTGGAGTAGGCGCTGCACCACCCGCTCCGCCGCCCGGTCCACGGCCTCCTCGGCGCCTCGCACATGCACCTCTGGCGCCTCCGGCGCCTCATACGGCGCGCTGATCCCGGTGAAATTCGGGATCTCGCCGGCGCGTGCGCGGCGATACAGACCCTTCACGTCGCGCGCTTCGCATACTTCCAACGGCGTATCGACGAAGACCTCAAGAAACTCCCCGGGCGCGAAACGCTCGCGCGCGTAACGCCGCTCACTGGCATAAGGCGAGATGAAGCTGACAAGCACGATCAGGCCGGCCTCGGTCATCAGACGCGCCACTTCGGCCACGCGGCGGATGTTTTCGACCCGATCTCCTTCGGTGAAGCCGAGATCGCGGTTGAGGCCATGGCGCACATTGTCGCCGTCGAGCAGATAAGTGTGATGGCCGAGCGCGTGCAGGCGCTTTTCGACCAGGTTCGCGATCGTGGATTTGCCGGACCCTGACAAGCCGGTAAACCAAAGACACGCCGGGGACTGTTGCTTGATCGCGGCGCGCGCGACCCGATCGACATCGAGATGCTGCCAATGCACATTGGCCGCACGGCGCAGGGCGAAGTCGATCGTGCCGGCGGCGACCGTGGCGTTGCTCTGGCGGTCGATCAGGATGAAGCCCGCCAGTTCGCGTTCATCGCCTTGTGGCGCGAATACCAGCGGCTGATCGGTGCTGAGATTGCAGTAGGCGACCTCGTTGAGTTCGAGCCGCTTCGCCGCAAGGTGTTCCTGCGTATCGACGTCGATCTTGTGCTTGATCTCGGTGATGGAGGCCGCGACAGTGCGGGTGCCGAGCTTGAGGACATAGGACCGCCCCGGCACCAGGGCGTGATCGCCCATCCACAGCAAATGCACCGCGAACTGGTCGGCGACTTGCGGCGGATCGCCGGCGGCGGCGAGTACGTCGCCACGACTGACATCCAGTTCGTCCGCCAGCGTCAGCGTCACGGCCTGCCCCGGCCCGGCGTGCGACAGCGCGCCGTCGGGTCCGAACACTTGCGCAACGCGCGTACGGCGGCCCGAAGGTAGCGCGACCACGTCGTCGCCGGGTGACACCGCACCGCCGATCAGCGTGCCGGCATAACCGCGGAAATTGGAGTGCGGGCGGTTGACCCATTGCACTGGCAGCCGGAATCCGCGCGCATGCGGGGCGTCGAGTTGCAGGGTCTCCAGATGTTCAAGCAAAGCCGGGCCGTCGTACCAGGGCGTGGCGTCGGAGCGTGTGATGAGGTTATCGCCGTTCAACGCCGACAGCGGGATCGCCTGCACGCTGGCGATGGAAAGTTTCTTCGCCAGCGTGCGGTAGTCCGCGACGATGCGCGCGAACACGTCCGCGTCGTAGTCGACAAGATCCATCTTGTTCACCGCCAGCACCACGTGTCGTAGCCCTAGCAATGACACGATGTAGCTGTGGCGACGGGTCTGCGTGAGCACACCTTTACGCGCGTCCACCAGCACCACGGCAACATCGGCGGTGGAGGCGCCCGTCGCCATATTGCGGGTGTATTGCGCGTGGCCGGGGCAGTCGGCCACGATGAAGCTGCGTCGTTCGGTGGAGAAATAACGGTAGGCGACATCGATCGTGATGCCTTGCTCGCGCTCGGCTTCGAGGCCGTCAAGCAGCAGGGCGTAGTCGATGTTTTCGCCCTGGGTACCGAAGCGCGCGCTGTCGGCGCTGAGCGCGGCGAGCTGGTCGTCGTAGAGGCGCTTGGTGTCGTGCAAGAGACGACCAATCAAGGTGCTCTTGCCGTCATCGACGCTGCCGCAGGTGATGAAGCGCAGGCGGGGCTTGGACTCGTGGGCGGCGAGGATCGAGGACAGGCTGGTCATGTGCGAATCTCGAAGAAATCACGCTCGCGACGAATCTGCACTGATTGCCGTACCGCTTCATTCCGACTACCCAACCAGTTGGGCTCCCTCCCCTGCCTGCAGGGGGCGAAGAAACCCGCTCGCGAGCCATTGGCTCGCG
>JBKJTK010000203.1:0-5741 GCA_046590875.1 Chiayiivirga sp. | reverse complement strand
GCGCGCGCGATGCACAGGCGTTGCTGCTGGCCACCCGACAAGCCGAGCCCATTCTGCCGCAGCTTGTCCTTGACCTCGTCCCACAGCGCGGCCTGACGCAGCGCCTGTTCGACGCGTGCGTCCATCTCCGACTTCGGCAGCTTCTCGTAATGGCGAATGCCGTAGGCGACGTTGTCGTAGATCGACATCGGGAACGGCACCGGCTTCTGGAACACCATGCCGATCTTGGAACGCAAGCGGTTGAGGGGATACTTCGGATCGAGGATGTTGTCGCCTTCCAGCAGCACCTCGCCCTGCGCGCGCTGGTGCGGATAGATCGCGTAGATGCGGTTGAATACGCGTAGCAGGGTCGACTTGCCGCAACCCGAGGGGCCGATCAGCGCGGTGACCTGGCGCTCGGGAATCTCGAGATTGATCCCGCGCAGGGCCTGATTCGCGCCATAGTAGAAATCGAGCCCGCGCGCGGCCAATTTGATGCGGGCGGTGGCGCCGGACTTGTTGGCGGTCGCGGTCACGACCGGGCGTACGTCAATCATGGGTCACCTTGTGGCGGAGCAGGACGGCGCGCGCGACGACGCTCAACAGCAGCACGAACATCGCCACGGTGAAGGCGCCGGCCCAAGCCAGCCCGTTCCAGGATTCGTAGGGGCTCATCGCGTACTGGAACACCACCATCGGCACATTCGCCATCGGGCCGGTGAGATCGGCGCTCCAGAACTGGTTGCTGTAGGCGGTGAACAGCAGCGGCGCGGTTTCGCCGGAAATCCTGGCGAGCGCGAGCAGCACGCCGGTGACGATGCCCGGCCGCGCCGAGCGCATCAGCACCTGCAGCGTCACTTTCCACTGTGGCACCCCGAGTGAGAGTGCGGCTTCGCGCATCTGGCTCGGCACCAGCTGCAGCATTTCGTCGGTGGTGCGCACGATCACCGGCAGCGCGATGAGAGCCAGTGCAATCGCACCGGCGATGGCGGAGAAGCCGCCGCTCGGCACCACTACCACGGCATACACGAACAGGCCGAGCACGATCGAGGGTGCCGACAACAAAATATCGTTGACGAAACGGATCACCTGCCCGAGCTTGCGATGGTTCGCGTATTCGGCGAGATAGGTGCCGGCCGCGACCCCGATCGGCGTGCCGATACCGATACCCATCAGGCTGATGACCGCGCTGCCGAAGAACGCGTTGGCCAGCCCGCCCTTGCCGTCCGGTGGCGGCGTCATCAGCGTGAACAGATCAATATTGAAATGACTCAAGCCCTTGCTGACCGTCGTCCAGAGGATCCACACCAGCCAGAACAGGCCGAAGATTGCGGCTGCGAACGACAGCGTCATCGCGACCGCATTGGTGATGCGGCGCCGCAGAAATAACCGTTCAACCTGACGTTCCGCCGTGTTCACGTCGTGCCCTCGCGCTGCTTGAGTTTCATCAGCATGAATTTGGCCAGCGCCAGCACCACGAAGGTCAGCATGAACAGCACGAAGGCGAGCGCAAGCAGCGCGGACTTGTGCAATGGGTCAAGCGCTTCACCGAATTCGTTGGCGATGGTGGAGGCGATCGAGGTGCCAGGTTCCAGCAGCGAGGGGCTCATGCTGTAGGCATTGCCGATCACGAAAGTCACGGCCATGGTCTCGCCCAGCGCGCGGCCGAGACCGAGGAAGATGCCGCCGATCACCGCCGAGCGGGTGTAGGGCAGCACGATGTCCCAGACGACTTCCCAGCGCGTGGAGCCCAACGCGTAGGCCGATTCCTTCAGCCGTGTTGGCACGGTGAGGAACACTTCGCGCATGACCGAGGCGATGAACGGGATCACCATCACCGCGAGCACCAAGCCGGCAGTGCCCATGCCGATGCCGAGCGGCGGACCGCGGAACAGCGCACCGATCGCGGGGATCGGTCCGAGCCGCTCGTCCATCCACGGGAACGCCGACTCGCTCAGGAACGGCGCCAGCACGAACAGCCCCCACATGCCGTAGATGATCGAGGGAATGCCGGCGAGCAATTCGATTGCGCTGCCGACCCAGGTGCGCAGCCAGGGCGGCGCCACTTCAGTCAGGAACACCGCAATGCCGAAACTCACCGGCACCGCGATGATCATGGCGATGGTCGCCGACACCACGGTGCCGTAGATCGGCACCAGGGCGCCGAACTTGCGCGCGCCCACGTCCCAGTCCGACCCGGTGAAGAATTCCCAACCGAAAGTGGCAAAGGCCTCGCGACCGCCCCAGGCCATCGACAGTGCCGCGCCCACCAACGTTACGAGCACGAACAACGCCGCGCCCGTGAGCGTCCAGCGGAAGGCGCGATCGGCGCGCGCATCGCGTCGTCCTTGCGCTTCGTCGACGCGCAGGGCGAGGCGTGGTTCCGGGGCGGCAGCGGTGTTCATCGCGTTCGCGGGATCGAAGGGCGGGAGTCGGAGACCAAAAAACCGGCGGCGCGAGAGGGTCGCGCCGCCGGAGCATAGCCGTTTCGGGTTCCGCGTTGGATCAGAACGTGAACTGGCTCGACCAATACGCGGTCACCAGCTGCACCACATCGTCCGGCAGCGGAACGTAGTGCAAGGTGGCCGCCTTGGCGTCGCCATTGGCGTAGACCCAGGTGAAGAACTCCTTCGCGGCCTTGGCGTTGTCGGCTTTCTTGGGCTGCTTGTACATCAGGATGAAGTTGGTCGCGGTAATCGGCCAGGCCTGGTCGCCGGGAGCATTGGTCATCACCAGGTTGAAGTCGGCGGCCTTCTTCCAGTCGGCGCTGGCGGCGGCCGCGGCGAAGGTGTCGGCATTGGGCTGCACGAAGTTGCCCGCCGCGTTCTGCAACGAGACATGCGCCATTTTGTTCTGCAGCACGTAGGACAGTTCGACATAGCCGATGCCGCCCTTGATCTGCTTGACGTACGCCGCGACGCCTTCGTTGCCTTTGCCGCCGTAGCCGGCCGGCCATTTCACCGACGTGCCTTCGCCGACCTTGGTCTTCCACTCCGGGCTAACCTTGGCCAGATAATTGACGAAGTTGAACGTCGTGCCGGAACCGTCGGAGCGGTGGATCACGCGGATCGGCATCGCGGGCAGTTTCAGATCCGGATTGAGCGCCGTGATGGCCGCGTCGTCCCACTTGGCGATCTTGCCCAGAAAGATATCGGCCAGCAGCGGGCCGGTGAGCTTGAGCTTGCCCGGCGTGAGACCCGGTACGTTGGCGACGGGTACCACGCCGCCGATTACCAGCGGGAACTGCGCCAGCCCGGCCTTGGCGAGGTCCGCCGACGACAACGGGGCATCCGAAGAGCCGAAATCGACCGTACCCGCCTTGATCTGGGCGATGCCGCCACCGGAGCCGATCGACTGGTAGTTGATGCGATGGCCGGTGGCCTTGTTGTAGTCCGACGCCCACTGCGACATCACGGGGAACACGAAGGAAGCGCCGGCGCCGGTGATATCGGCGGCCTGGACCGGAAAGACGGCGGCCGCGGCGAGCGCGAGCGCGGCGAAACGGGAATGGACGTTCATGCGAAAACTCCAGATGCAGCGAGGCGACTAGGGGACGTGGGTGGCATGACGCGGCGATGACAGCCGCGTCATGCGGTTCGGGTGCAATTCAGAACATCAACTGTGCGCGCAGTTCGAGGATGTCTGGATTGTCCTCGATATTGCGACGCTCGCTGTCGACCTGCACATAGTTCGCCATGAACTTGAAGTTCGTGCGCCAGTACCAATTCACCCCCAGGGTGAGATTGTTCTCCTCACCGCCCTGCACCGACCCGTCGTCCAGGTCGATGCCTTCGTAGCGTAGGCCAACCTGCCACAGACCGCGCAAGGGATCATTCGGAAAGGGTGTGGTGACCACGCCGCCCTTGTAGCCCAGGCCTTCGCCGGTGAGGTTATAGGTGCCGTAGACGTACCAGGCGCTGGCGTCGAAATCCGCATTGATATAGCGGTCGACCTTGGACTGGTAGTACTCGCCCTGGACGTGCAGCGGGCCGTGCACCCAGGCCGCTTCCGCGCCGATCGAGGTGATGCGGTCGGTACGGGTTAAGTTGCCGGTATCGACCAGACGGATAGGGGTCAGGTCGGCACCCGGGCGGGCGCGTAAGCGCAGGGTGTCGGCGTCGGTGTCGTGGCTGACCGCGGACAGTCCGAGGTGGAAGAAATCGGCTTCGCCATTGGGCTTGATGTCCAACATCGGGGCCCAGGTGGCGCGTGCGCCGTAGCCCGTGCCGCGCGCCAGATTGTTGGTCAATTCGCGGGTGAAATAGGAACCGGTCGCGGTCCAGTTGCTACGCTCGGTGGCCAGTTCAACGCCTACCCGACGCGCCAGCCCGAAGGTGTTGGTCGCCATGCTCTTGGAAATGAAGTCGTTATTGCGGGTCGCGCCCAACTCCTCGAGGCTGTTGGGCTGCTTGTACTGGCCCACGCGCCAGGTGGTAAAGGCGGTCAGGCGGCCCTTGACCGACGCATCGAGCCATTTGTCGGCCTTGGGGTCGTAACCGAGCATGATTTCCAGGCCGCTGACGTGCTTGCCACGGAAAATCACTTCGGCTCGGCGCATTTCGGCATCGTCCGTGAAATTGGCGACATCGTCGCTGAAAAAGTTCTTGTCTACCTGGAACAGGCCATCAATGAAGATCTCAGTGTCGGCGATCACATCGAGCGGGACTTCGGCCGCGGCGGGGCCGGCGGCAAGCAGGAGCAGGGCGGGGGCGATGCGGTTAAGGGTGCGTGACATGAGGGCGGCCGGAGAGGGAAGGCGGGCGCAGCCTATGTCAGAAATATGACCGTCAGGTTACAACCGAGACTGTATTGTTGCGGTGGTATGACGGCAAAAGGTCGTTGGTCCTACAGCCCCGGCTTCGGCCCGCGCTTGAAGCTGAGCCGCGCGCGAAGCCGACGCAGCGGCGAACGGGCTTTCGGGGTGGAGAGAGAATCACCGAACACTTTCGCGCTCATGGTCTCGAATTTGAGCCCGACGCGCGCGACTTTTTCGTCGATCAAATCGCGCACCACCAGCATCGCCGGTCCGAGTCGCAGGCGGTCGCCGATCTGCGGCTCGCCATCGAAGCGCTCGGAGAACAGTTCGTCGGCGGTGCGGTCGGCGTGGCGCGGCGGGATGGCGAGGTCGTAGAACTCGGCGAGCGCGCCGAGCGGGACGTTTCCGGGCAGGACGAATTCTCCGAACATCTCGCGCTCGACTTCTCTTGCCACGGAAGGCTCCGCGAACAACCAGTCGAGCCGATACACATTGCCGGGAGGGGCGAGGTAGTAGGCGTAGTCATCCGCGCGCAGGGCGCCGGCCTGGTCGGCGGTATGCACCTGGCCGGCACGTACCACCAGGGCCGCGCGTGCCCAGCCCGGCATGCGACCGCCGCGCAACACCGCGCACTCGGCTGCCACCCGATAGCCGACCATTTCGAACTCGATCTGGCCCGGCAAATCCAGTTCGATGCGTCGCGTCGGCGGATCGCGTCGCGGCAGCGCCACACCGAGTCGGTGTGCCGCGAAGCTGAGGGTCCAGCCCTGCACCAACAGTGAGACCAGCACGACGATGAAGGCGACGTTGAAGATCGTCGTAGCCTCTTCCAGACCTGCCAACATCGGAATCGATGCGAGGAAGATGCCTACGGCGCCGCGCAATCCGATCCAGGAAATGAAGGCGATATCGCGCTTGCGAAAGCCGAATGCTGCCAGGCACAGCACCAACAGTGAGACCAGCACGACGATGAAGGCGACGTTGAAGATCGTCGTAGCCTCTTCCA
>JBKJTK010000144.1:0-4132 GCA_046590875.1 Chiayiivirga sp. | reverse complement strand
AGACCCAGGTCGCGATCCAGCTCAACGACCTGATCTTCCTGCACGGCGGCATCGGCAGCACCTACTGCGGCAACAGCCTGGCCTCGTTGAGCGAGATGGCACGTACCGCACTGCGCGGCGACCCGAACACGTCCAGCATCCTGGACGATCAAGCCGGCCCGCTGTGGTATCGCGGCCTGGCCGGCGTCGCGCCCGCGGCGCGTTCGGAGACCGTCGATGCCATCCTGGCGCAGCATGGCGCGCGCCATCTCGTGCTCGGTCATACCACGACCGGCGGCGTGATCTGGCCGCGTCTGGCGGCTCGCGTCATCTTGATCGATACCGGCATGAGCGCCGTTTATGGCCGCCACCTCGCCTGGCTGGAAGTCACCCGCAAAGGTCTGTTCGCAGGCTATCCCGGAGGGCGGCTGCCCTTGCCGCGGGACGATGCCGCGCGCTCGGATTACCTGGCGGCGGTGATCGCCCTGCATCCCGACAACGCCGAACTGCGACAGCGTCGCGACCTGCTGCGCGCAGGACAAGGCGATACGGCATCGCTCGAACCCAGCGACAACAGCAAGCCACCGCTCGAACCGGCCGCAACTACTTGCGGCATTTCCCGCTGATCTCGCGCGCGAACCGGGCTTCGGATTCGAGCGTGAGGTAAAATGCCTCGAAGTAGTGGCTGACCGTGCGTCGCCGCCGCGGATTCAAGTGGCTCTCGTTTTCCAGCAGGCCGAAGATCGCCCGGCGGTGGCCGAGAAATTCCCGGCGCACCGTTTCCAGGGAATCGTTGTGGCGGCAGAAGCCGCGAAACAGGCGCTGGGTGACCTGCTTGATCGGCAGCGACTGGTGCGGCCCCGCGTACTGCGCATCGACCATGCCGGACGAGTCGAAGTCGTAGGGCACCGCAATCATTCCGTTGGAATTCATTCCGTTCGAGTTCGCGCCGTTGGAGATCGCGCCGTTCGACGCAGCGGCGTGGGTGACGCGGACGTTGTGGCAGCACTCGTCTTCCTGTGGTCCGCTGAGGACCTCCCAGTCGGTGTTGCCGATCAAGTACTGGAACAGCATGAAGCGGCTGAGTTCCACGGCATCGAACGCACGCGGGGTGAAGGTCGCCTGGGGCGACGGCTTGCGACCATTGCGTCGCGCCATGTCATCGACGTCTTCGATCATGAATGCGAGATGTGGCCCGTTCGATTTTTTCCCCGACACATTTTGGTAGGTGATGTCGAGCGCTCGCACCCGGAAGCTGTGGTTGGTGACCAGGTTGTAGATGCGATAGGCCAGCATCTCCTGCAGGTAGTACTGCTCCCAGACCTGCCCCGGGCTGCAATGGGTGACCAGCTTCAATGATTTCTGCCCTTCGAACACGGTGCCCGCCACTGCGGCGCGCGCAAAGCGCAACCGCAATGGTGGAAAAGGGCACAGGCGCAAGCGGGTGATCCCGCGGGTCTCGACGTTGGCAGCGATGCGATGGCTCAGTCCCTGCGCATCGGTATAGCTCAGCACCGCCGGACGGCGGAACGATCCCTTGGTTTTCTTTTCTATCTCCGACCAGGGCGCTTGCAGAGTCACCGCCAGCGCGGCATCCGAGGCGAACAGGGGACGGTTCGCCTGCTTGGCTTCGCTCGTGCATGCCAGCGCCATCCAGATGGCGAACACTCGCGAGGCGCAGCGAACGATGGCGAATCCGAGCCGGGATGCGCCCTCGGGCTGGCCGACGCCGCGCAATGTCGACGCAGGGCTGGCAACGACACCCGAGGATCGGCGGTTCATGCACGCGGCGATGTCAATCATCGTCGTCGACGTCTTCTGCCGTCCTGCGCTTGCGCTTCTTCTCCTTGCGATCGGCCAGGAAATCCGATTCCAACCCGTCCCCGAAGCAACACACATACACCGTCGTGTAGCAGAAAAAGACCGTCATCACCGCCGCTATTTCCAGCGCGCCGATGCCGGCGGCGATGCCGGTACCAATGGCGACCAGGAGGAACACAGCATCGAACGTATCCTGCAGCGCGCGCCGGAATTGCACGCCCGCCACGATGCCGGCCAGCGCGAAAGCCAGCGCCAGACTGTACTGGACGACCAGCACGATGCTCGCGACCACGCCGGGCAGGATCAGCGTCGTCTCGTCCAGTGAATGATCGTAGCCGCTGCTTCGGTAGATGCCTTTGTGCACCCAGGATACCGGCAGCATCAGCAGCCACACCCCGATCAGCGCGATAGCGAGCCGTTGTGCGTGTCCCAGCCGGTCGAAACCCGACGCAGGCGTCGGTGTCAGTCGCGGTGCGCGCACCTCAGGTGCCGGCGCGTGTTGGTCCACCCGGGCGTCACTGGCTTCGCCCGCACTCGCCAGATCCCTGACGCCACCCACGGGAAGGAAATCCGGAACCCGCGGAAACAACAGCAACAGGATCGTCAGCGCCACGCCCACCAGCAAGTGATAAAGCGCCAGTCGCCTCAGCAAGCCGAAGCCTGCCTGCCGCGCCAACGGGGCACCGGGCGACAGTCGTTGGGGCGGGGCGGAAACCTCGGTCTCGGGTGCGTCGGCCATAAACCTGTCCTGGGCTGTCATTAACGGTCAGCGCTTGCGCCAGCGGCAATGATCGCCCCGAACGTTACCAGACGCGAGATCCCGCTCGACCGCAGCATCGGCGAATCCGGTACCCAAAGACTGAATACCGGAATGGCGCGCGACAATTACGCCGTGTTGATCCGCCCTTGGCCGACAACCGGCGGTTAGCCGCGCGGCCTGCGCCCACCACGATCCGCCGCGTCAAGCACGCCGTCGTCATTGCGGTCGAGGCGTTGCATGCGCTCGATGCGCTTGGCGACGAACTCGGCTTCGCTGATGCGGCCGTTGCCGTCGCTATCGATTCGCGCCAGGCGCGCGGCCTGACGTTCGGCGCGCAGGCGTTCGCGGTAGCTGCGGATTTCCTCCACGGTGGCCTGGCCGTCGCGGTTGGCGTCGATCGCAGCGAAACGTGCGCCGGCGGCGGCCGCGATTTCGTCGCGCGTGATCGCGTGATTGCCGTCGACATCGAGGGATTTCAACCCCTGCGCGCCGCGATCGCGCGTGCCGTGCGCGAAGCTGAGGCCGGCGACGCTGACGGTCGTCACACCCAGGACGACAAAGAGCGCGATGCGAATGCGCGAAGCGGACGTGTTCATGTGATGCTCCGGAACGAGACAGACCGGATCGGTCTGCCCGTTACAACGCCGTCGTGGGCGGTTCGTTGACGCCCAACCCGTGGTGACCGGGAGCGCGTGGCGGTATCAGCTTTGCAGCAACATCATGCAGCCCGCGATCATCATCACCAACCCGCAAGCCACAAAGAATGCAAGTTCCCAAGGCTTGCCCGGCTGCCCTGCCCTCGATCGCGATCTGGCGGTCCAGGCGAAATCCACGACGATTGAAATGCCCAGCAGGATCGTCGCCACACCGCTGAATTTCTCCCGCGGAACCAACAGCCAAAGACACATGGCTCCCGTGAGAGCGGCAGCGGTCCACGCCAAGATTTGCCCGATCTTCATCGATTCGGCGGTCACTATTTCATCTCGAAGTAGATGTCTTCAACGCCGCAGAGCTCGCTGGTTCACGGTTGCAGCAGCGGGTAGCGCCTCCGTCGAATCAGTTTTGCAGCAACATCATGCCGCCTGCGATCATCATTGCGAGGCCACACGCCACGAAAAAGCCAGCTCCCCGCGCTTGCCCGGCTTTCGCGCCTTCACCCGCGCCCTAGCGCTATGGACGAAATCAGCAATGACTCCAATGCCAAGCCCGATAGACAAGACACCACCAAAGATGCCTCGTGGTACCCATAGCCAGAGAATCATTGCCGCCGTCAGGGCCGCGATCGACCACACCCAAATTCGCCCCGGCTTCATCGATTCGATCTTCACTACTTCATCTCGAAATAGATGTCACGGATGCGGTGCTCCGGAACGGGACAGACCGGATCGGTCTGCCCGTTACAACGCCGTTGTGCGCCATTCGTTGACGTCCAACCCGTGGTGACCGGGAGCGCGCGGCGGGATCAACTCTCTCGCAACATCATGCTGCCGGCTATCATCATCGCCAACCCGCAAGCCACAAAGAATGCAAGTTCCCAAGGCTTGCCCGGCTGCCCTGCCCTCGATCGCGATC
>JBKJTK010000132.1:0-4710 GCA_046590875.1 Chiayiivirga sp. | reverse complement strand
GTAGGGAAGCTGGCGGCCCAGGGCGGGGTCGATCGCTTCGATGCGTGCTGACAGCGGCGGGTAGTTCGACAGCCAGCAGCCGATCGCCATCCAGCCCGTATCCAGCGTCTGACGCTGAGCCACGAACGCCTGCAGGTTGACCTTCGGACCGCGCGCGCCGCCGGCGGCCAGGATAGCCAAGCCGCGCGCGGCGCCGCCGCGATCGCCGCACAAACTAGCACCCCAACGATCGCAGGAGAATTCGCAGGCGCGCGAATAAGCCTGCCCCAGGAACGGCACGAAACGCCCGGGCGCCGTGAGCCAGAACCAATCGAGATGGCCGAGTTTCAGATGCCCGAGCTCGTGCCCGATCACCATGTCGCGCGCGGCGGCGTCGTCGCCGCACGCGTCCAGCAGTTCGGCGAACAACACGATCATGCGACCGCCGAACAGTTTGGTTGCGAAGGCGTTGAGCGAGCCACCGGCCTGCATCAGATAAGCCTCGGGTGGCTGCGCCATCCCGGACTGGCGAGACAACGTCGTCACGCGCTCCCACAGCTCCGGGAACTGCTCAGGTCCCAGGCGCACGCCGCTGCCACGAATGTGGGCGACGAACACCACGTGCGAGAAGAAGAGAAACAGCGCGATCAAGCCGGCGTATAGCCCGCCGATGATCGACAGCGCGAGCAGCAACCAGATCGCCACGGCGGCCAGCAGCACCAGCACGAACAGGGGCTTCTCGCTGGACCAGCGTTCGATCCGTGGCGTAACCAAGGCCGGAATCGAGTGTGGGAGCGAAAGTGCAGGGGCATGCATGAGGATTTCCTAGTGGGCGTCGGGAGGGAGTTTGCGGGTTTGGCAGGTAATACGGAGCGGAGGGCGGGTTTCACCCGTCCCGGTTCGACTTGGGAGGAAACGACATCTCGCCCAACGCGATTGCGGCCGCATTGGTGCATTGCATCACGGAGATTGCACCGAATTGGTGCAGCACGTGGCTTGGCGCTACCACGTTTCAAATGAAATCAATGCGTTAAGCACTCTCGAGAATTGGCACGGCCCTTGCTGAAGCAGGACACATCCCTCTATCGGAGTCATCCATGTCGCTCGAACACGTGCAGAAGCTGATCAAGGACCACAACATCGAGTTTGTCGACCTGCGCTTTGCCGATGTGCTCGGCAAGCAACATCACGTCAGTTTCCCGGTGCGCGTGGTCGATGCCGCCTTGTTCGAGGACGGCAAGATGTTCGACGGCTCCTCGATCTCGGGCTGGAAGGGCATCAACGAGTCCGACATGGTACTGCTGCCGGATGCCGGCAGCGCGGTCATCGATCCCTTTACCGCCGATCCCACCCTGATCCTGACCTGCGATGTGCTCGAGCCCGCGACCATGCAGGCCTACAGCCGCTGCCCACGGTCCGTCGCCAAGCGCGCCGAAGCGTATGTGAAAGCCAGCGGTGTCGCCGAGCAGGCGTTCTTCGGGCCGGAACCGGAATTCTTCATCTTCGACTCCGTGCGCTGGTCGAATGAAATGGGCCACACCTTCTTTGAAGTCGATTCGGAAGAAGCGCACTGGAACTCGAAGAAAAAATACGAGGGCGGCAACTCGGGTTATCGCCCTGGCTTGAAGGGCGGCTATTTCCCGGTGGCGCCCACCGACACCCTGCAGGACATCCGCGCCGAGATGGTGAAGCATCTCGAGGCCGCCGGCATCGAAGTCGAAGTGCATCACCACGAAGTCGCGAACGCGGGCCAGTGCGAGATCGGCACCAAGTTCAACACCCTGGTGCAGAAGGCCGACGAACTGCTGACGATGAAGTACATCATCAAGCAAGTCGCGCATCGCAACGGCAAGACCGCGACCTTCATGCCCAAGCCCTTGGTCGGCGACAACGGCAGTGGGATGCACGTGCACCAGTCGCTGTCGAAGGGCGGGCAGAACCTGTTCGCCGGCGAAGGCTACGGCGGCCTGTCGCAGCTCGCGCTCTGGTACATCGGAGGCATCTTCAAACATGCGCGCGCGATCAACGCCTTCACCAATTCGACCACGAACTCCTACAAGCGCCTGGTGCCGGGCTTCGAGGCGCCGGTGATGCTGGCTTACAGCGCGCGCAATCGCTCGGCTTCGTGCCGCATTCCGTGGGTGTCGAATCCCAAGGCACGCCGCATCGAAATCCGCTTCCCCGATCCGGTCAACACCGGGTATCTGGCGTTCACCGCGCTGCTGATGGCTGGGCTCGACGGCATCAAGCACAAGATCGATCCGGGCGCGCCGTCCGACAAGGATCTGTACGACCTGCCGCCGGAAGAAGAGAAGAACATTCCGACCGTGTGCCATTCGCTCGACCAGGCGCTGGACGCGCTCGACAAGGATCGCGAGTTCCTGAAAGCTGGCGGAGTGATGAGCGACGACTTCATCGACGGCTATATCGCGCTGAAGATGCAGGAAGTCACGAAATTCCGCGCGGCGACGCATCCGCTGGAATACGCGATGTACTACGCGATCTGAGGCGAGAGCGAAAAATTCAAGGCAGTGGAATTTCCCTTCTCCCCTTGTGGGAGAAGTCGATTTCAACGCAAGGAATCAGCAATCGGACGACGGGCCAGGCGGTCGCCGTCGTTCGTCCACCGCGACACCCGTAAGAAAGCGACCGTACCTGGGGAGGGCCATCATTTCTGAGGAGAATGTCATGTCGTATCGTCACACCCGTATTGCTTTCGTTATCCTTATTGGCCTTGCAGCAGCAAGCGAATCCGCTTCCGCCGGCGTAACCGGGACGGCAGCACTCACCAGCGACTACCTCTTCCGCGGCGTCTCCCAAACCAATGGCGATCCCGCGCTTCAGGCCGGCTTCGAATTCGCCGCCGACAGCGGCTGGTATCTCGGCACCTGGGGCAGCAACGTCAGTTGGCTGTCCGATCTCTCCAGCACCGCTGCGCCGATCTCCAGCAGTCTCGAAGTCGACATTTACGGCGGCTATCGCGGCAAGTTCAGCGAGGCGGTCAGCTTCGATGTGGGTTCGATCTACTACGCCTACCCCGGCGATTTCCCGTCGGCCTTCAACGATGCCGACACCGCGGAACTTTACTTCGGTGTGGGCTACGGCATCGTCAGCGCCAAGGCGTTCTACGCCGTCAGTGACTTGTTCGGCTACACCGACTCCGATGGAAGCGTCTACCTCGATCTCGCCGCCAACTACGGTTTCGCCGACAGCTGGACCCTGAACCTGCACGCCGGCAAGCAGTGGATCGAGAGCAACGAGAGTTTCGAGTACACCGACTGGAAGCTGGGCGTGACGAAGGCGCTCGCTAACGGGTTCTCCGTCGCGCTCGCCTACACGGACACCAACGCCGACGACGTGCTCTACACCAATCCCTACGGCACCGAGATCGCGGATGCGACGCTCGCCGCGACTCTCACCAAGGCGTTTTGACGCGCGCAACCCTGGAGGCGTTCCATGAAACTGATCACCGCGATCATTCGCTCGTTCAAGCTCGACGAGGTACGCGAAGCGCTCACCCAGGCCGGCGTGTCGGGTGTCACCGTCACCGAGGTCAAGGGCTTCGGGCGGCAGAAGGGCCACACCGAGTTGTATCGCGGTGCGGAGTACGTCGTCGATTTCCTGCCGAAGATAAAAGTCGAGGCCGCGGTGCCGTCGGCGCTGGTGGACATCGCAGTCGAGGCCATCGTTGCGGCCGCGCGCACCGGCAAGGTCGGCGACGGAAAGATCTTCGTCTCGCCGCTGGACCAGGTCGTCCGCATCCGCACCGGCGAACTCGACAACGACGCGCTTTGAGCCCACGAACCGGAGACATCCCCCATGAAGAGCTATTCGACTGCCGGTCCGGTTTCGTCCGAAGGCGATTCCGCATCCCGCAAACCGTTCGCCCCCGGATCAAGTCCGGGGCAGGCTCTGAGGTATCGAAGGGCATTCCCACAAACCGCCGCAGCCGTTCATCCTTCGATGGCCATAGGCCACCCTGTGCTGAGCTTGTCGAAGCATCAGGACGAACGGTGTGGAGGCCCATCGAAGTTGGCAGCCAAGGTGTTCATCGCTTTGCTATTGCTCGCAATGCCGATCATCGGCTTCGCGCAGGACACTCCGCCACCAACGGCCAACAAAGGCGACACCGCCTGGTTGCTGATCTGCTCGGCGCTGGTGATCTTCATGACCTTGCCCGGGCTGGCGTTGTTCTACGGTGGCTTGGTGCGCAGCAAGAACGTCCTTTCGGTGCTGATGCAGTGCCTTCTGGTCTTTTCCCTGGTTGCGGTGCTGTGGGCGCTGTATGGCTACAGCCTCGCCTTCACCACCGGCAATGCAACCAAGGAGAACACCAGCAGGCACTGCATCAGCACCGAGAGCACGTTCTTGCTGCGCACCAAGCCACCGTAGAACAGCGCCAGCCCGGGCAAGGTCATGAAGATCACCAGCGCCGAGCAGACCAGCAACCAGGCGGTGTCGCCTTTGTTGGCGGTTGGAGCGGGAGTGTCTTGGGCGAAGCCGAGAACCGGCAACGCAAGCAGAAGCAACATCAACACGGATTTCGTTGCGAGCCCTGCGAATCTTTCACTCCGTTCGTCCTGATGCTTCGACAAGCTCAGCACGGGGTGGCCTGCGGCCATCGAAGGATGAACGGACGACGCGGCGTGAGGGCTCGCCCTTCGATACCTCAGGGCGAACGGCGTGTTGGAAGCGGTGGCCCGTTCAGGCGAAACCGGGCCTTCACTCAAG
>JBKJTK010000143.1:0-2810 GCA_046590875.1 Chiayiivirga sp. | reverse complement strand
TCCAGACCGCGGTCGGGAGGGTAGACCCACCACCGAACAACACGCGTCATCCGCCAAGCATCAAAAGCGAGTCCTCGCTCCGTTGACATGGGCGACCATATCAGCCCGGGTAGAGCGGAGTGAAACCCGGGGAGGCTCCCGGGTTACGGCCGTTGGCCTAACCCGGGCTACCGCATCGGATCGGGGCTCAGCCCGCCAGAGCCTGCAATCCGCGCAGTGATGCAGCGACGGTCTGACGCCGCACCGCCTCGCGGTCGCCGCCGAAATGGAAGAGTTCCGCATTGGGATACCCGCCGCGACGCTTCCACGCGATCCACACCGTGCCGACCGGCTTGCCCGGCGTGCCGCCCGAAGGCCCAGCGATGCCGGTCACCGCGACGGCGAGGTTCGCGCCGGTGTGGATCAGCGCACCCGACACCATCTCCAGCACCGTTTCCTTGCTGACCGCGCCGTGTTCGGTCAAGGTTTCCGGCCGCACGCCGAGCAGCGCCTGCTTGGCTTCGTAGCTATAGGCCGCGAGCCCGGCCTCGAACCAGTCCGAACATCCTGGAATATCGGTGATCGTTTTCGCGATCCAGCCGCCGGTGCAGCTCTCCGCGGTGGCCAGGGTCTGGGCACGGGTCTTGAGTCGGGTACCGAGGTCCAGAGCCAGGGCGTGGAGTGCGTCGTCGTCGGGAATGTCGAGAGTCGTCATGGGGGCAGACTATAGGGCCAGTGAAAGTTGCCGGCTATGGCCGCCGCGCGTCGCGATGCGGTCTGGAGTCAGGCGCGATAGACATCGCGTCGATGCGCCACCTTGACGACCAGCACGATCAATCTCCCGTCCTGGATTTCGTAGACGACGCGATAGTCGCCCTGCCGGATACGGTATCGCTCTTGACCGGAAAGTTTTTCGCAGCCCATCGGCCGTGGATCGTCAGCCAGCGCCAACACGCGCTGCATGATTCGCTTCACATCTTGATTGGGGAACGCGCGCAGATCCTTGGCCACGGACTTCCGGAACGCCAGCTCATAACTTGCCATGCGCCTTCAGGTCCTTGAGCAGCGCTTCGTAGGACAGCGTCGGCTCGGCGACGCGGTGCTCAAACGCCGCCAGATCCTCTTCGTCCTCCCGCAGCGCCGCGCGCACCGCGTCGTTGACGATATCGGAGACGGATCGATGCGTATGCGCGGCTTTCAGGCGCACGGCCCGATGCAGTGCGGGCTCGAAATACACGGTAGCGCGCCTGGATGCTTCGCTCATGGAACTTGTCCTCGTAAGCCGCTAGCGTAGCGACTTGACGTCATGACGTCAAAACGCCAAGCGACGACCAGCGCGACTACGATTCCACCGGTCGTGACATTCCCGAGGATTGGATCGCGGTCCACGGCTGCACCCGTTCCGCGCCCGAGAACAAGGGATGGTTCTGTGCCTCGTCCAGCGTTAGTACCGGCGTGACGCAGGCATCGGCGGAATCGAAACGCTGAGTCCAATCAGTGAGAGATCGCGAGGCCACCAGCGCGGCAACCTCTGCGCTCAAGGCGACGCTCTTAGGGGAGCCGGGCACTTCCCCACGTTGCCAATGCCGATCGGCCCAGTCGGGTCGTTCGAATACTGCGCACGCGGCCTGCCAGAACTTGATCTCCAGCGCAGCCACGGCCAGGTGGCGGCCATCGGCCGTGGCGTAAGCGTTGTAGCAAGGCAGGCCGCCATTGAGCAGGTCTTCGCCCGCGCGCGGACGATGTCCGAGCAACGGAGTCAACATCGCACCGGTGGCCTTGGGCAGGATCAGGTGCGCATGCAGGCCATGCGTCATGCTGATGTCGATGTGGTGACCCGCGCCGCGCCGTTGCGCGTCGAACACCGCGGCAAGAATCGCGATGCAGGCCATGGAGCTGCCACCCGCCATGTCGCCCCACTGCACATTCGACATCGCCAATTCACCGGTGGGCGCACGCAACTGATCCAGCACGCCGGACATCGCCATGAAGTTCAGATCGTGTCCAGCGCGCTGAGACCAGGCACCGTGCTGGCCGTAGCCGGTGATCGACACCATCACCAACGTCGGATTGCTCGCTTTGAGGCGCGCAAAATCCAGGCCCAGCGATTGCAAGATGCCGGGACGGAAGCTGTCGACCATGACATCGGCCTCACCCAGCCAGCCGCGCAGTCGATCGATATCGCCTGACTGGCGGAAGTCAATCCGACGGCATTCCTTGCCGTGATTGAGCGCGTCGAACAAGGGACCGAGAGGTCGGGTGGGATCGCCTTCCGGCGGCTCGACCTTGACGATGTCGGCACCCAGGTCGGCCAGCATCCGAGTGCAGAACGGACCGGGAAGATTGCGCGTGAGGTCGATTACGCGCAGGCCGGCCAGCAGCCGTGACACGGCGCCGCGTTCGCTTGTCGCTGCCGTCACGCAACGTCCTCGAAGCGTCCACCATCGACCGCGTGCCTCAGCGCGATGGCGGCCGGCGCAAAACGCGCACCGTAGTCCTTGGCCAATTCACGCGAACGCTCGACGAAACGCTTCGCGCCCATCGCGTTGATGAACTGCAGCGCGCCCCCATGGAAGGGAGCGAAACCCCAGCCAAAGATCGAGCCGATATTGCCATCGGCCACCGAGCGCACCACGTTTTCCTCGAAGCAGCGCGCGGCTTCGTTTGCCTGCACGAACATCAGGCGATCGATCAACTCCTGCTGCGAGGGTTGTTCGGCGCGCGTCGGGTAGAGCGTGGTCAGCTCAGGCCACAGTGCCTTCTCCTTGCCGTCATAGTCGTACAGGCCTTTGCCGATCTTTTTGCCGAGTCGGCCATGCTTGCCGCCCACC